>VGEM01000001.1 GCA_016869315.1 Alphaproteobacteria bacterium
GTGCCCGGTTGGCGACGCCGCGGGGGCTTCATTGTGGCGCCCCTCGATCATGGCGCCGTTGGTCTGATGGGCAAACGTGCCGCGTTTGATCGCTTCGGCGATCAGCGCATCCTGGCCAGGGACCGCTTTGCCGTCGCTGGCCGCCGAAAGCCAGCTGATCAGTTCGGCGTATTGTCGATGGGGATCGCGGTGCTGGCGTTCGTAACGCAGGACGAACACGCGATCCGAGGCAAGACATCGCGCCAAGGCATCGAGACTTTGCCGGGGCGGCACGAAACGCGTCGCGGCTTTGGCCGACAGTGCCGCATAACCATCGGCGATCAACGTCATCAGCGCCGCTTCCTTGCGCGCAGGCGAAAAATCGGTCGCGGCGAGATTGGCCGTGAACGATTCCTTGCCGGCGGCGAGTTCGGTCGACCGCTTATAGAAAAAGTAGGCCGAGACCATCGCGTCGCGTGGATCGCGCGCCAGCATGATGACCCGCGCCGATGGATTTGCCAGCACGCGATTTGGCGGCACCGGGGCATGTAGATCCCAGATGGTGCCGCGGGGCTGATCCATCACTGCAAGGCCGACGGCGCCGGCAAGGATGTCGAGATGGATGTCGATATCGGCCGGCGAAACCATGGCATGGCCGGCAATGTAGTCGGGGTTGGCGAACATCGTGTCGGGCCCGAAAGGCCGGTTGAAACGACGATAGCCGAAGGCGTCGACGATCAACTTGAGACCGATGGCTCGGCTGATCCCGGCGAGCGGCGGCGCGATGAGGACCAGCGGCGCCAGCGCGCTGACCTCGGTGTCGGTGAGCGCGGCAACGCCGCGCGCCGCGTCGATCGCCACCATCGGTGTCCGGCCGCGAGCGATCTTCCCTCGCCAGGCCGGCAATCCCGCAAGGAGGTCGACGTCCTGCTGCGAGGTTGGCGTGAGCAGGATCAGATTTTGATCGGGAATCGTGTCGATGTTCATTGCTGTGCTCGGCGGCCCGTTCGGCGACCCGCTCGGGGGTCAGTTCGGCGGTGGCGGGGCGCCGACAGGGTCGCTCCTTCGGCAGCGAGGGCGGCAAACCTGGAACTTGTCAGAGCGTGTGCCATCACAGGCTCTTCCTTGACGCCAAGTTTGCGATAAAACGCATGCGCTTCAACGTTCCATGCTTTCGAGCACCACCATAAAAAAGTGGCGCCCAGGGTGCTGGCGCTCGACGCCGCGGCGGCGAGAAGCGCCCGGCCGACGCCGCGGGCGCGCGCCGCCGCGGTGACGTAAAGGTCGCCGAGATAACAGCCGCGCTCGGCGGCGGAGGATTCATAAGCCGGCGTCAGTGTCGCGTACCCGGCGGGCTGTCCATCGAGCTCGGCGATCAGGACGCGCACCGCGGGCGATCGACCGAAGAAATCGCGGCGCACCACGGCGGCCGTCAAGCGATCGGTCGGTTCGTTCTGAAAGGCGCTGAGTTCGCGCGCCAAAGCGGCAATCGTCACCGCATCGCCGCGGACGGCAGGCCGAATCACCAGATGTCGTCGGGTATTGGATCGTTGTGGCTTGGTCATCAAGAATGCGTCTTACCATGAATTCATGTCTGGGGGTGGAACCAGCCCTCCCCCGGCCGCGATTCCACCGTTAGACTGATCGGCATGATGACTCGAATCGTCGCTCTTCTTTTGGGTCTGGCATGGTTGTGGCCAGTAAACGCCGCGGCCCAATACCGCGAAGCCTTCAACACGCCCCGCGCAAAGGTTGGCGACGTCGAGATTGGCATCTGGATGGTCTACAGTCAGGTCGGCTTTATCATGATCGCGGCCGAGAAGAACGCGGCCGGCGAATGGATGGCGATTGTGACCAGCGAACCATATCAAGGGCTGGGCGATCTTGAATCGGCGGTGAATGCTGCCGGCGGCGTCGAGGACTGGATCGAGAGTCAAGCTCCCGTGTTCAATGCAGCGCTCGCCGATCGCTTCGCTGAGGCCGCAAGCGAATCGCAAAAATCGCACCCGGAGCCTGGCGGCCCGCCTTTGATGGATAAGGTCAACAAGACCTTGAAGTCCGACTTCAAGATCGTCGTTGGACCCGATGGCATTCCCCGCCTGGTCAAGAAATAGATTTCCCTGACTGAAACAATATTGGGAGGCAGCGATATGCAGCTGTCGAGAATCTTTGTGCTTGCTCTGTCGCTGACGGCGACATTGGCACAACCGGAGTTCGCCTCAGCGCAAGACCGGCGCGGCTGGCAAGACAAGTTCCGGCAGCTCGACGAGGATTGGCCGACCGCCACCGACACGCGCACCGCCTCGGGCGCGCCGGGGCGCGCCTATTGGCAACAGCGGGTCGATTACGACATCAAGGTCGCGCTCGATGAGGCGAAACGCGCCATATCGGGCCGCGCCGTCATCACCTACACCAACAATTCGCCCGAGACGCTGAAGTACCTCTGGCTCAATCTCGACCAGAACCAGTTGGCCAAGAATTCGGACCCGGTCAACGCCCGGATCAGCGACGGCGACGCCAAAGAGACCTACGGCGCCATGCGACGTACGTTCGCTTACGAGGAATCGACCCTCGGGCTCATGGTGACGGCGGTGACGGACGAAAGCGGGAAGCCGCTACCGTTCACGCTGGTCAAGACGCTGGTGCGGATCGATCTGCCGACGCCGCTCGCGCCCGGCGGCAAGACCGCGTTCGCGGTTGCGTGGACGGCGGACATCCCCGAGATCACGGTGCACGGCACGCGCGGCGGCTACGAGCACTTCGAGGACGATAAGAACGATTTGTTCCAGATGTCGCAGTGGTATCCGCGCCTCGCGGCCTACTCCGACAGCGACGGCTGGCACTTGCGCACCTTCTTCGCCAATAGCGAGTTCACGCTCGAGTTCGGCGACTTCACGGTCGAGATCACGGTCCCGTCCGACCACATCGTCGCCGCCACGGGCGAGCTGAGAAATGCCGAAACCGTTCTCACCGCCGAGCAGCGCGCCAGGCTCGAGCGGGCGCGGAGCGCCAAGAAGCCGGTGATTGTCGTCAGTCAGGAGGAAGCGACCAAGGCCGAGGCCGCCAAGGCCAAAGACACCAAGTCCTGGATTTTCCACGCCGAGAACGTGCGCGATTTCGCATGGGCGTCGAGCCGCAAGCTGATATGGGACGCCCAAGGCCATGAGGTCGAGCCGGGGCGCACCGTGCTTGCCATGTCGTTCTATCCCAAGGAAGGCAATCCCCTGTGGCAGCAGTATTCGACAGCGGCGCTGATCCATTCGCTCGACGTCTACGGCCGCTTCACCTTCGCCTATCCCTATCCGGTCATCATTTCGGTCAACGGCAATGTTGGCGGCATGGAATATCCGATGCTCGCCTTCAATTCGGGCCGGCCCGACAAGGATAAGAAGACCGGCAAGCTGACCTATTCCAGCGCCACCAAATACGGATTGATCTCGGTGATCATCCACGAAGCCGGACACAACTGGTTTCCGATGATCGTCAACAGCGACGAGCGCCGCTGGACCTGGATGGACGAGGGCCTCAACACGTTTTTGCAGTTCCAGGCCGAACGATTGTGGGAGGAAGGCTATCCGGCGCGGCGCGGCGAACCCAAAGACATTGTCGACTACATGAAGTCCGAACGGCGGCGCCCGATCATGACCGACGGCGAATCGCTGGAGAATGTCGGCGCCAACGCCTATGCCCTGCCGGCGACCGCGCTCAATATCCTGCGCGAGACGATTATCGGTCGCGAGCTGTTCGACTTCGCGTTCAAGGAATACGCCACCCGTTGGAAATTCAAGCGCGCCAACCCGGCTGATTTTTTCCGAACGATGGAGGATGCGTCGGGCGTCGACCTCGACTGGTTCTGGCGCGGTTGGTTTTACGGGACCGAGCGGGTCGACATCGCGCTGAACGGCGTCACCGAGTACGCCATCGACACCAAGAACCCCGAGGTCGAGCAACCGCTGGCGCGGCGGCGTGACGGCGACGAGCCGCAGTCGCTGACCGAGGAGCGCAACCTCGAAGAGGCGCGGCGCGATCCTTCGCTGCGCATGCGGGTCGATCGGCAACCGGACCTGAAGGACTTCTACAACGAAAACGACCGCTTTACCGTCAGCAACGCCGATCGCAACAAGTACAACGCGCTGATCAAGGACTTGAAGCCATGGGAGAAGGAACTGCTCGGCCGCGGTGAGTATGCCTACATGCTCGATATCGCCAACATCGGCGGCCTGCCGATGCCGGTGATCGTCGAGAGCACGACCGCCGATGGCGATCGCGACGTCATCCGCATTCCGCCCGAGGTGTGGCGACAGGATCCCGGCAAATTCTCGAAGCTGATCGTGAGCAAGGAGAAAATCGTTTCGTTCGCGATCGACCCGCGCCGCGAGACCGCCGACGCCGACACCGAGAACAATTTCTGGCCGCGGCGAATCGAGCCGTCACGCCTCGAACTGTTCAAGCAGGAACGCCCCACCGGGCGCAACCTGATGAAGGACATGGACGAAAAGCTGAAGACCAGCGACGACAAGAAAGACGGCGATAAAAAAGACGACGATAAAGACGAGACGGATTGAGCGGCGTGAGCCGCGGCGTTCCGTCGCGATACGAAACAATCTTGACCCTCTCCCTTCCCGGGTGCTGTACTTGAGCGACAACCGGGGATGGGGGATGCGATGCACGCAGGGATTTATGGTGCCGTCAGACTCGTCGCAGCGTTGATCGTCGCGGCCTTGAGCGCCGCCCCGAGCGCGGCCGCGCCGCCGGTCGAGGTTTACGGGGCGTAAGAAGATATCTCGGACGTCAGTATTTCTCCCGACGGCAACAAAGTGGCGATGATGCTTTCGGAGGACGGGCAAACTGCCCTCGCGATCATCGATCTGACCACAAACCAAACCAAGGCCGCCAACACATCGAATCTCAAAGTGCGCGGGATAGATTGGAGTGGGCCCAATCATGTCCTGCTCTACGCCTCCATCACGACCAATATCATGGAGTATCGATCCTCGAAGGTCGAATTTTGGGGTGTGTTCTCGATCGACACACGCGACATGTCGAAGCCAAAACAGCTCCTCGCCAATACCCGAGATCTCGCGTTGCAATCCAGCCTCGCCGATGTCCGCGCATATGTCGGTAATGACAACGGCGATGTCTATATGGCAGCGCGAATGGATCACGGCGGATCGATTTCCGGCATCGAGGACCTCCTTCTGGTCAACGGCGCCACCGGGCGTGGTCGGGAGATCGCACGCGGCTCTGAATCAACGCGATATTGGGTCGTCTCACCCAAGGGCCACGTTATCGCCCGAGTCGATCACTTGCAAAAGTCCGACCTCTATCGGGTCCTTGTTCCGACCGATGAAGATCGTCGCGGGACCTTCAAGGCGATTTTTCGCGAGGAAACCGATCTCCCAAACATTACGGTCTACGGTGCAACCGCAGACGAGAAACATCTTATTGTCTCGGGATGGAAATCCAGCGACCGCGAAGCCCTCTTCAAAATGTCGCTCGAGACCGGCGAACTGGAAGAGGCCCTGTTCGAGCACGAGCTCGTCGATGTCCTGGGCGTTCATCGCGACCCCTATACGGGCGCCATCGTCGGTGCGCGTTTCGTGATCCACGGTCCGGAACAGGTGTTCTTCGAAAACGACCTGCAAGCCGTGTTGCAGGCCGTACTAAAAGCTCTGCCCGATAAGACTGTCTCGCTGAGGTCGTGGAGCAAAGATCGAAAAAAATTCGTGGCGCACAGCCAGGGCGATGATGACCCGGGAACCTACTATGTGTTTGATCTCTCCGCGGGGAAGATGCTTAAGGTTGGGAGCGCCCGCGAAAACATCAAGGCCGACGACATTTACAAGGTCACGCCATTCTTCTTCAAAGCACGTGACGGACAGTCGATTCACGCCTTTTTGACCGTACCACCTGGAAAATCGCCGAAGAATATTCCGTTGGTTGTGCTCCCTCATGGTGGGCCAGCCTCTCGCGATTCGACGTCATTCGACTACTGGGCGCAGTTTCTCGCATCCAGAGGCTATGGCGTCTTGAAGGTGAATTTTCGAGGCTCGACGGGTTACGGGAAAAATTTCGAGCGTGCCGGCGAGGGCGAGTGGGGCGGCAAGATGCAAGACGATGTCACCGATGGCGTCGAGCACGTAATCAAAGAAGGCATTGCTGACCCAACCCGGGTCTGCATTGTCGGCGGCAGTTACGGCGGTTACACGGCGTTGGCGGGTGCCGCGTTTACGCCCGACTTATATCGATGCGCTGTATCGATTGCCGGGTCTTCGGACCTCGAACGGAAGATGGGATGGGCCAGCAATCGGTTTGGGGTGCACAGTGAAGTCTACGAGTATTGGATGAAATCGGTCGGAGATCCGGCCACGCACATGGATCTCATTCGAGCCAGATCGCCGAGCAATTCCGCGTATCTCATTAAGGCCGACTTGATGTTGATTCGTGGCAAAGATGACACTGTCGTGGCGTTTGAGCAAAGTGAGATCATGGCGGAAGCCATGAAACGCGCTGGAAAAGACGTGTCATTCGTCAAGCTCGATGGCGAGGATCATTGGATATCGACGGCGACCACCAGGACCAAAATGCTGACGGCGCTGGAAAGTTTTCTCGCTAAACATCTCGGCCCCTGATCTCCGCGCGCTGATATACTCGCGCCATGGGAAAAGTCTCACGGCGCGGGATGGTGGTTGGAGCGATCGCGGCGGGCACATCTGCCCAGGCCCATGGGTTTCATGCCAGCTTCACGGTGATCGAGCACAATGCCCGCGCCGGAACCTTGGAACTGTTACACCGGCTTTTCATTCAGGACCTTGAGGTCGTTCTCACCGCGCGGCGCGGCGAAGCCATGACGATCGACGATTCGCCTCTCGTCCAGAAGTTCATCGAGGAATATCTGCTCGATGTCTTTTCCTTGGCGGATTCGAACGGCAAGCGACTCCGGCCCGACTGGGTCGGGATGAAGCTGCAGATCGATACGCTGTTCGTCTATCGCGAGCTCAAGGTTCCGGCCGCGCCCGCGGCGCTGATCGTGAGCGATCAGACCCTGACCGAAGCGCACCCTGGCCAGGTCAATTCGGTCAACGTCACCATTGGCGGGCGCACGCAGACCGCCGTGTTCACCATCGACGATCCGCCACGCACCCTGACGTTCTGAATTTGAGCATGTCCCGGTGAAGTGGAAAGCGCTCTAGACGATCACCGTCCGATCGCCGATGTCGTTGATCTGTACGGCGCCGTCCCGGGTGATCAGCGTCAGATCCTCGAGGTGGGCGGAGCCGCCGATGCCCGACTGGCGCACGGGAAGATCGACGCTCAGCATCATGTCGCTAGGCTAACGGCGTCTTCGCGCGACCGCTTTGATCGGCGGCAACTACTTCATGCTGGCAGGCAGCGCCAGCACGATGTCGGGGACCAACGTAATCAAGGCCACGAAACCGGCCATGATCATAAAGAACGGAAATGCCGCCCGGGCGACCCGGCCCATACTTTCCCCGGTCAGCCCCTGGACGACAAACAGGTTGAATCCGACCGGAGGGGTCACCTGCGACATCTCGACGACAATCACCAGGAAGATACCGAACCAAACCGGGCTGAACCCGGCGGCGACAATCAGAGGAAGCACGATCGGCAGCGTCAGCACGATCGCCGACATTCCGTCGATGATGCAGCCGAGCACGATGTAAAGCAGCATGAGCAGGATGATCAGGGCGAACGGAGAAAGCGCCAGGGCGGCAATCGAGGCCGCAATGCTTTCCGGCAATTGCAGAAAAGCCGCGGCCTTGGAGACGAAGAGGGCCCCGGCCAGGATCAACCCGATCATCGAGCACGTCCTGAGCGAAGCCATCACGGCGAGTTTCAACGTCGCGAGGCTGAGGCACCGTTGCAGGCCGGCGATGATCAGCGCGCCAAACACGCCGATGGTGGCGGCTTCCGACGGCCCGGCGAGGCCCGCGTACATCGAGCCGATCACCATGCCGATAAGCAGCACGATGGGCCCGAGCTCCACGATCGCTTTCAATTTCACGTCCCACCCCGTCGATGGCTCTTGCGGCGGGACCAGCGCCGGGGTCAGCACGGCGCGAAAACCGATATAGGCCATGAACGACAGCGCCAGCAGCACGCCGGGGACGACGCCGGCGATGAACAGATCGAGAATCGAGACCTGCGCCAGGACGCCATAGACAATCATGATGATGCTCGGCGGAATCAGGAACCCGAGCGTGCCGGCGCCGCACAGCGAGCCCATGGCGAGATCCATGCTGTAGCCGCGGCGCGTCAGCTCGCTCATCGTCATCCGCCCGATCGTCGCCGTCGTCGCCGTCGACGATCCCGACACCGCCGCGAACAACGTGCAGCCGATGACATTGACGTGCAGCAGCCGCCCCGGAATGCGCCGGGTCCACGGCGCGAGGCCCTTGAACATCGACTCCGACAGTCGCGTGTTGAACAGGATTTCGCCCATGAAGATAAACAGCGGCAGCGACGCCAGTTCGGTCGCCGTGAAGCTGCTCCAGAGATCGAACGCCAGCAGCGCGCCAACCGGCATGTCGCGAAACGCCATCAACGTCACGGCACCGGTCGCGATCAGCGTAAATCCGATCCACAGGCCCGACGCGAGCAAGACGGCAAGACAGACCAGCAGCAGCGACAAGGGAGCAGCCATTGCCTAGTCCTTCGCTCCGGCGCCGAGATCGGGCGCGGCGCCGGTGATAAGGCGGATCAATCGCGCCACCAGCGCCAATTCCAGGACGGACGGGCCAAGCGCGACGAGGAATTGGGGATAGCCGATCGGTGTCGCGCTGGGGAAATAGGTCAGCGTGCCGCGCGCCAGGGTCCCGACGGCAAAGTCGAGCAGCGCCCAGGCCATGAAGCCGCAGACGATCAGACCGAGAACGGTGCAAGCAATATCGAGGCCCCGTGCAACTTTGGGCCCAATCCGGGCGCCGAGCAGATTGACCCGGATGTGACCGCCCTGACGCATCGTCCACCCCGAGGCCAACAACAGGACCGCCGCCAGGAAGTAGCCCGAGTACTCGACGCTAAAGCTGAGACTGGTGTCGAACAAATCCCGCGAGATCAACTCGGCCATGCCGAGCACGAACAAGGCGATCAGCAGCACGCCGGCCAAGGCGGCGGCCGCGTCACAGATGGCGTCGATGGTTTTGAGAATTGCGTTCATATCGCGGGCATCGGCCGGCCGACGCGGTCGAGAAACTGTCGGACCAGCGGCACCGCTTCGGGCACGGCGTTCAAATAGGCTTTGACCACGGGGCTCGCCTCGGCGCGCATGGCCGCCAACAGGTCGGGCGACGGCGTGATCGTCCGCATGCCGTTCTGTTCGAGAATTTTGAGCTTGTCGGCGTCGTCGCGTCCGGCGATGTCCCAAAATTCGGGTTCGAGCTTTTGGGCAAGCGCGAAAAAGGTATCGCGATGTTCGGCCGAGAGCGAATCAAGCGACTGCTGATTGGCCGACAGGATCACGCCCGACCAGGTGTGGTTGGCGCGGATCGAAAACTTGAGAAAATCCCAGTATTTTTGCGCCCACGCGGTGGTGGCCGACGTCATCACCGCATCGAGCGAGCCGGCCGCAAGCGACGCAACCACATCGGTTGTCGGCATCTGCACCGGGGTCATTTTCAAATTGTGCGCCAGGTCGGTCGACAGCTTGTCGTAGGTTCTGATCTTGAGGCCCTTGAGATCGGCAACCGTGGCGATTTCGCGATCGGTGAAGAAATACTGATTGGGCCAAGGCACGACGTAGACCATGCGCTGATTGTGTCGCGCGTATGCCGAATTGATTCCTTCGCGAATGATCTGATAGAGGACTCTCAGCTCATCGAACGTCTCGACCATGTAAGGCAGCGATTCGAGCCCAAGAATTGGCTCGACACCGACTTGCTGAAAGGCCGAGGCGTCGGCCATGTCGACAATGCCTTCGTCGACCGCGCGCATGGTGTCGGGACCTCGAATCCCGAGTGTGGCGCCGGCATGGACATGGATGATCAACGCGCCGTTGGTCGCCTTGGCGACCTCGTCGGCAAACCGGCGGGCGTTGACGACGTGATACTCCATCGGGCCCCACGGCTGGGCCAGGTCCCAGTGATTGCCCGTCTGTCGTGTACACGCTGCCGCCAGTGTTCCCGCACCGATCGTCAACGCACCGCGGCGCGGTAGATTGCGAATCATCGCCACCCTCGTGTCGAAACGCTGCGCACACTAACACCGGCTCTTGCCGTCGATAAACACTCACGAAGTGGGGATAACGCCGGCCAAGTCGACTTTTCGTGGCCGGTGGCCGCAGGCTTCCAGGAACCGCAACAAGTCGGCGGGGGTTATCGTGGTCGTCATGTTATTGACCAGCGGATGCGCCGTCAGGATCGGCTGCTCCATCATCCAGGCGTCGAGAATCAACTGTACCGTTTGGTGCGGATCGTTGATCGCGGCGAACGGGGTGACCGAGCCGGGCTCGACGCCGAGCGTGCGTTTCAAGCGATCGGCCGAGCCGAACGATAACCGCGCCGCACCGATGTCGTCGGGCAGTCGTTTGAGATCGATCCGCCGGTCGAGTGGCGTCACCACCAGCCACATTTTCTTTTTTGCATCGCAGAGGAACAGATTTTTGACATGCACGCCCGGCAGACTGTGCACGTGTGAAGCCAGTTCCTCGGCCGTGAAAGCCGGAAGATGAGAGACGGTGGTGGTCGAAATGCCGAGCTGCTCGAGGCGCCTGAACAAGTCGTTCGGCGTTGCCGGCGTTACGGATCCGGCCGGCGCCGCCGCAATCAAGGAAACGTTTTTGTGGTCCATGCCAAAATGTCATCGGTTACGCGTGACTCGTAACCCTCGAACGAATGCGGCGCGCCGTTGGGCCCATCGTAGAAAATGTACTGGGCATTGGCTCCGGCCGCTTCGGTGATATGGATGAGCCAGGCCCCCTGCATGAACGGATCCCGCGAACCACCCAAGGCCAGCAGTGGGACTTTCACTGATTTGATCAATTCGGAATGCACCGCCTTCGAGCGCGGACCCCAATAACTGAGAAACGCGTCGGCGTAGTAATAGGTGAACCCCGACATCGGTGCCGAAAAGAACATCGGCTGACGCTCGTCCTCGTCGTAGATCGCGCGCGGAAACGGAGCGTCGATCAGATGGGTCGCACCGGAGCCGTTACGAACGGCCTCTTCGGCTTCAAGCACGGTGCGCGCATAGAGATCTTCGTCCATGGCGATTCGGGCGTGCGTCGGCAAGTCGCGCTGTGGCGCCAGGTACACCAATGCCTTGAGACGCGTGTCTTTGGTGGTCGCCAAATAATAACTGAGCCAGAGATTGCCGATCGAGTGACCGACACCGATCAGCTTGCCGTAGCCGCGTGCCGCCATCAGATCGACCCAAGCGGCGATGTCGGGCGGGACATCCTCGAGCTTGCCGCGCACGGTTCCGCGAAAGCCGGACTCGCGATGGCGCACGGCAAGGACCGGGTATCCCCGCTGCGCCAAACGCACCGCCAGCCAGTGCGATGTCGAGCGCATGATGTCGGCCGCCCAGCCATGCACCATGATGAACGCAGGACGATTGGCCGGCGGTGTCGTCACGGGACTGTACAAAACTCCGGATAGCGTCGTGCCGTCGCCCGAGCGCACATCGAGAATTTGCGTGCGGACCAACGCCGGCGCGGACAAGCCTGCGGAGACAAGCCATCGCCCCACGTCGGCAACGAGTTGGCCTTGGGCGCGCGCGAGATCGCGACCAACGCCCGCGTAGGATTTGATCGTGACGTCGCGACTGACGAGGGCGGCGCCCTTGAGCGTCTCGAGGCGGGTGGCGGTCGAGGCGGCATCGTCGGCACCGGCCGCCAGCACGATCGGCGCTTCCACTGCCGCCAGGTTCTGGGTCAACGCTGTCGTCGCCTCGGGTCCATACCAATCGAGAAACGTCGGCGGCGTGAAGATCAGCCCCTCGCCCAGATCGACGAACGTGCGATCGCCGGTTTCGATCGCCTTGGCTGCGGTTTCGACCATGCCCGCGTAGCGCTCCGCGCCGACTTTCGCCCTCAAGCCATCGGCGAGATCGTCGCCAGGGGCGAGCAGGATGAGTCCCTTGATCCGCGCATCGCCCGATTGCCCCGCATAACGAACCGCGATCGCCGCGCCGAGCCCGCTTCCCGCCAGCACAACCCGCGTCGCGCCACGAGCCGCGAGCGCATCAACCGCCGTCTTGACATCGGTGATCGATTCGTCAAAGCGGCTGAATGCGTAACGCTCCGTCAGCCTCGTCTCGATGGCGAGATTGCCGAAGCCAAGCGCCGCCAGACCGTCGGCCAGAAACCGCGCCGTACCGCCGGCCGCGATCAGCGAAAGACCGGGACCATCACCGATATGAACCACCGCCGGCGCCGCGGCATTGAACCCGGCGCCTGGCGATGTCATCACCGCCGACAAAAGAACACCGTCCGCCGTCGCGAGTTGGAAGACTTCGCGCACCGGACCGGGCGCCGTTGCGCGATTGGATTGGGGTTGGGGTTGTTGAGGTTGGGATTGGGACTGGGCGCGTGGTTGAGTTTGGTTTTGAGCCGTAAGCGCGGTGGCCCAACACATTGCCACTGCGAGCGCGACCACCGGCGGAAATACGCGAACCATTCTCATGCGTGGCTACGTTGAGCGAACGCCAGCGCGATGTCGCGCGGCGATGCCCCCAAGGTTAACATTCCGTGGTAATACTACCTCATCTTTCGCCCCGGATCATGGCAAGCGGACATCTCATGCCTGCAAGGTCGCCTTTGCCCGATCCCGGGCTATCGTGGTCGCAGGCCCGCGTGCCGCGGTCGGACGTGTTTGACGACACCTATTATGCGCGCGAAGGCGGATTGGCCGAGAAGCGCCACGTCTTTCTGGGTGGCTGCCAACTTCCGGGCGGCTGGCGCGCGTCGCCGAACTTTGTCGTCTGCGAATTGGGATTCGGCACCGGTCTCAACTTCCTTTCGACATGGGATGCGTGGCGACGCACAAAGCCCTTGGGCGGACGCCTTCACTATCTTTCGGTCGAGGGCTATCCGCTGTCCCCCGACGATCTCAGAGAGTGCGTCGGCGCCTGGCCCGAGTTGCGCCAGGTGGCGTCGGGTCTGCTCGCCGCCTACCCGGTGCCGCAACGGGGATTTCATCGCGTTTTCCTCGACGGCGGACAGGTGATGCTGACATTGATGTTTGGCGACGTGGCCGACGCCTTGGCCGCGCTTGAGGCCGAGGTCGATGCCTGGTTCCTCGATGGTTTTTCGCCCGACCGAAATCCGGCCATGTGGTCGTCGACCGTCGCCGCCGAGATGGCGCGGATGTCGCGCCCGGATGCCCGACTTGCGACGTATTCCGTCGCCGGAGATGTCAGGCGCGTTCTGACCGAGGCCGGCTTCGACGTACACCGCGCGCCCGGCTTTGGCGGTAAGCGTGGGATGCTGCGCGGGACATTTCGCAAGAGCGCCGCCGTGTCTCGGCGGTTGCAGCCCTGGTTTGCCCATGCGCCGGCGGCGCGAATTCGGAACGGTAAGGCGGCCGTGATCGGCGCTGGCCTCGCCGGCGGAAACGTGGCGCGCGCCCTCAAGCGCCGGGGCTGGTCGGTCGCGGTCTATGACGCCGCCAACAAAATTGCGGCCGGGGCTTCGGAAATTGCGGCAGGCATCCTGATGCCGCGACTTACCGCTGCCCCCAATCTCGATGGCCGGTTCTACGCGGCGGCTTGGCGATTTGGGCTCGATACCTACGAGGACCTTGCCAACCACGGCCTGCCGTTGCTGCGCGATCGCGGCGGCGCACTGCAGCTCGCCGTCGACGCCGACGAAGACGCGCGCCAGCAAGGCATGATGTCCGATCCGCCATTGCCGGAGCCTTACCTCTATCGCGTGTCGGCCAAGGAGGCGACCGAACTCGCCGGCGTGTCGCTTCGGCATCCCGCGCTCTTCTTCCCGCACGGCGGCTGGCTTAGTTGCGAGCTGGCCTCCCGTGCGCTGCTCGATGGCATCGAGATGCGCCTGGGCGCGCGTGTTACCGGCGTCAAACGGCAGTCGGGTCAGTGGCAAGTGCTCGGCGATGGCGAAGCCGAGCTTGGCACGGCGGATATCGTCGTTGCCGCCAATGCGCTTGGCGCGGCCGCGCTTGATCCGCTGGGCTGGCTGCCGCTTCAGTCCCGCCGAGGTCAGGTCACCTGGGCGCGTCCTTCCGATGCGACGCGCAGATTGCATGCGGCCCTGGTGTTCGGCGGTTATTTGACTCCGGCTCATGGCGGCCGGCATTGCCTCGGGGCGACGTTCGACTGGGTCGGCGATCCGACGGCGCCATCGTTGCCCGACGACGAAAGCCATCATCGCAATCTTGCCGAGCTTGCCGCCGCCTTGCCCGGCCTCGACCTGCCGCCGCAGTCGGTTGTCGACGGCTGGGCGGCGGTGCGGTGCACAACGCTCGATCATCTGCCGGCTGCCGGCCCGGTCCCCGATGATCGCGCGTACCTCAAGGACTACGCCGAATTGCGCCACGGCCATCCCTGGGCTCGTTACGTCGATGCCACGTATCACACCGGCCTCTACACACTGGCCGGGCTTGGCGCCCGCGGCCTGGTGGCGGCGCCCCTCGCCGCCGAAATCGTCGTCAGCCACATTCTCGGCGATCCCTGGCCGCTTGAGCGCGATCTGGTCACCGCGCTGCATCCCGGCCGCTTTCTGGTGCGCGACTTGAAACGGCTGAGGGTCTGACCTTGCGCGGCAATTGCCGGCTTGATAATCGGTCGGCTCGTTTGCCCTCGTCGATACAAATCGTCCTGATGTTGAGTGTTGAGAAAATGTTACGCGTGCTTTGCGTGTTTTTCGTACTGGGCGCCGCGTACCCGGTCTCGGCGCAGAGCCTCGAGTCATCGTCCACCTGGTTGCAGGGCTTCGATGACTGGATCAGCGAATTGGCCGAGGTCAAGGCGACCGATTTTCAGTATTCCATTGGCGCCGGCATGGGCGTCGCGCCCGACTATGCGGGGGGCGATAATTACAAGGCGCTCGGTCTGCCGTTGTTTCAGATCAGGCTGCGCGACACGCTGACGGTCGACCCCCTGGGGGTTCGCTTTCGGATTTGGCGCAGTGACTGTTGCCGATTCCGCTTATTTGCCGGCCTGTCCGAGAGTCGGGGCGCAGATGCCGACACCCCGGTCGCCAAACTGCCGGATGTCGATCGTGGCATGAATCTCGGCTTCGTATTCGAGGGACGCATCGTCGGGCCGTTGGCGTTTCGCTTGAACGGTCGCAAGGAAGTCGCCGGCGGCCACGGTGGCGTGACGATGTCGCCTTCGCTGGGCGTCATTCTCCGCACCAGCGACCAAAGGTATTCCGTGATCCCTGAAGTTGCGACGACGTGGGCCAACGGTCGATACATGAACGCCTTTTTTGGCGTGACGCCGGTGGGATCTGCGGCGTCGGGACTGGCGCCGTTCGCGGCGTCGAGCGGATTTCGCGAAGTGTCGCTGCGGCTGACGTCGACGTATCGCTTCAACGAGCATTGGACGATGATTGGCCGCCTCCAGGCGTCGCGGCTCACCGGCGATGCAAAGCAAAGCTCGATCGTTCGCCAGGCCGGCGACGAAGACCAGGGTTTGATCGGCTTCGGTTTTCTCTACACGTTCTGACGCCGCCACAATTCAACCTGAATCCGACCTCACATCCGCCGCGACCGGCCACCATCGTGAGATTACAGGGTCGCGCGTGACGGGGGCTGTGATGCGGCGGGTGTTGTCTCTCTGGCCGGTTCAATTCGTTATATTGGCGGCGACGCTCGGCGTCGCCTTATGGGCTTGGGCTGAATTCACGCTGACGCCGTCGCTGGCGCCGGTAGCCGCTATCGTCATCGCCCAGCGCTGATCGAGATCAGCGCGTGACGACGTTCGATTCGGCCGACGCCTCCACCAGCCGCGCCGCGAATTGAGGCTCGGAGACCTCGCCCTCGACGACGATGGCGAGCCCGGGCGCGACGCTGCGCGCGACATGACGGCCGCTCGGCGGAGCGACGTCGGATAACGACATCTCGACCCACGCCAGCAATGAACCAGCGAGAGCCAGGGTGAACAGCGCGAGATGGAGGGAGGATCGATCTTGGGTCATGTCTCTGTTTTCGGCCTTCTGACGGTCTGTGATCTAGGCAACTTCGCTTGCGAGGCTCGGTCTTCAGATCCTGAGGTCAGAGCCGGGGATCTTCGTCACTGGCGCGACGGGCGGAAACAGTGAAAAAGTCTCGACTCTGGCCACAGGACCATTGGGCTCGTTCCTGACTGGCACCGGCCTTCCTTCGTCCGCGTCTCGGGAAACCTTCCCCCGCCTGTCTGGCCACCCGTCGGTGATCCGGACGGGCGGGGGAAGAATGGGCTCTTGGTCATCGGGGTAGGAGTGACTCGTGGGCGATGACGCGAGAGCCTAACTCAGATGGTCTTCCTGAACACGGTCTCTGGGTTGGCTGTGTGCACTAAGTTGCTACGCTCCTCTGAGTTTACGTGGGAATGTTTCCCACGAATTAGGGCATAATAGCGGTTGAAATGGGCGTGTCAAGAAAATTGTGGGAATTCTTCCCACGTTCTGCTATAACAGGCCCATCAAGCGAACCCGAGATCCAAGTTGCATGGCTGAGTCGATTCCGCCGTCTGTGCCTAAAGCGTTGATTTCAGCGCTGAAAAGGATGTTCCGGCCGATCATCAAATTGTTGGTCGCCAAGGGGATTGGCCTGCCCGCGCTGATCGAAGTCTTGAAGGGCATCTACATCAGCGTCGCCCAGGAGGAGTTCCCGACCAACGGCCGGCGCACCACCGACAGCCGAATCAGCCTGTTGACCGGTGTTCACCGCAAGGACGTCAAGCGACTCCGCGAAGATGCTGACGAATCGTTTGTCGCGCCGCGTTCGATTGGCATTGGCGCCATGGTTATTGGCCGCTGGTTGGGATCCGCCCGTACCACCGATTTGCAAGGCGCACCGCTGCCGTTACCGCGCCACGCCGATCAGCCGGGCGGGCCTTCATTTGATGCCTTGGTCGAGTCGGTCTCGACCGACGTCCGGCCGAGGGCCGTGTTGGATGAGTGGCTGGCGCTTGGCATTGCCCGACTCGACGAAAAAGGCCGAGTCGTGCTCAACCGCGCCGCCTTCGTCCCCGAAAAGGGCCTTGATGAGAAGGCTTTTTACCTTGGTCGCAACGTCCACGATCACCTCGCCGCCAGCGTCCACAACGTCCTTGGCGGCGGCAACCCCATGCTCGAGCGCAGCGTTCATTACAGCGGTCTGACCGACGAATCGGTCAAAACCATTGCCGAAACGGCGGAACGGTTGGGGATGCAGGCTTTACTGTCAATTAACCGCCTGGCGCTTGAGTTGGCCGACAAGGATAAATCCACCACCGACAAATCTTCGTTGGCTGGCGCCAAACGGGTCAATTTCGGCTTGTATTTGTTCCACGGGGCCGCCACCTTGAACGGTGAGGCAAAGGACGATTCGGCCAAATGAATCAAAGGCCTATGAATCACGGGGCTGACAAAGTCAGAGGCTGGCTGAGCCGGGCCGCGAGCGGGTTGCTCGCGCTCGGTTTTTTGGCTGCCTGCGCGGTCGATAGCGTCACCGTTGTTCAGAACGACCCCAAGAACGGCGACGGGATTGGCGGGACCGGCATCAAGATGGCCGACAACCGCAATGGCGACGGCCTTGGCGGCACCGGCATCCTTGGCACCATCTCGGGCTTTGGCTCGATCATCGTCAACGGCATGGAGCTCGAATACGACCGTGGCACCAAGGTTGAGATCGATGGCCGTCCGGCGTCGCTCGAAGACTTGAAGGTCGGCCAGGTCATACTCGGCACCGCCCGCACCAAGAACGGCGAGCTGTACCTCGACTCGATCGAGATGCTGCATGCGGTCACCGGGCCCATCGAAGCGATCAATCACGACACCGAGACCATGACCATTCTCGGCCAGAAGATCCGACTCAACCTCGCCGGCGATGGGGCCGCCAAGGAATCGTTCAAGACCCTGACGATCGGCGACTCGGTTGCCGTGTCCGGTCTCAGAATGGAAGACGGCACGATCGTTGCCACGCGGGTCGATCAGCGCCCCGAGGACGGCCGATTGATCGTCCGCGGCATCGCACGCGGCGTGTCGGCGACGTCGGTCACCGTCGGCGGACTGGACATTCCGATCGACGCGCAGACGACGATCTCGGCCGTGAAAGACGGCGGCCGTGTGTTCGCCTCGGGTCGCGTCATCGGCGGCAAGTTCGTGCCCGAGGTGGTGATCGGATCGCCCGCCCTGCCGTTCGAAGCGGGCGTCAATAACGTCTCGCTCGAAGGTTACGTCCCGAGCGCGGCCGGTCCGACCATGATGATCGAAGGCGTCGCCGTCGCCGGCGCCACCCTGCCGGCCGGGACCACGGGGGGCGATCGCATCGTCGTCAACGGGCAGGTCAGCGGCGCCGATCGGGTCACGGCGTCGACCATCAGCCGCATCAAGACCGTGGTCACTATTCTCCGCGCCCGCGGCAGCATGCGCCCCGCCGCGGTGCGCCCGAACGACCCGAACCGGCCCGAGCGGATGCAGCAACCGGCGACGCCCACCCCCGCGCCCGAACGGCCCCAGCGCGAACGGCCGCAACGCGAGCGGCCTCAGATCGAGCGGCCGTTCGATTTCACCATGCCAATGGTGTAATCGGGCCAATGGTGTAATCGGGCCAAAGGCGTGATTAGCGGGAAGGCGTGATTAGCGGGCCTTGCGCTTGAGTAACGCCAGGGCGCGGTCGTCCAAGAAGCACAGCGCTTCAATCTTGTTGCCGTCAGGATCGCGCACGAAAGCCGCATAGTAGTTGGGCGTGTATTCGGCCCTGATCCCCGGCTTCCCGTCGTCGCGGCCGCCAAGCTTCAGCGCCGCGCGATGGAATGAATCGACGGCGGCTTTGCTCGGCGCATTGAAGCAGACATGCACGCCGTTGCCGGAGCTGGCGCGCTTGCCGTCGAAGGGCTTCTGCGCCCAAAACGTCGGGAATCCCCGCCCCCAGGCGCAGCCGTAGGCTTCGTCGAAATAGAGCGTGAGCCCCAGCGGCTTCAGTGCCGCTGTGTAGAATTTCTTGGCTTTCGCCACATCTCGCACGCCGACCGAGACATGACTGATCACCGGAGCCTTCGTCATGGCCGCCTCCAATTTGGGAACGGGCTATTTGGGAACAGGGATTATTCCGAGATCGGGCCGGTAGGTGAAGACCAGGCCACCGCCCGCTGTCGGACTGTTGGAAGAGAACCCGACCACGCCATAGATGTTGAGCGACAACCGGTCGGTCAGCTTAACGCTGAGATAGGTCGAGCCTTCTTGGGGGTCGGACAGACCGGCGATGGAACTCTGGCGATAGTCGAAGGCGATGCCGGTGGCGACCCGTTCGTCCCACATGTATTGCAGACCGGCGCTGGCAAAAATGGTGTCGCGCAGGACCAACGCAGCGCGCGATCCGTTGAACTTGTAGCCGACGCCAGCGAACGGCAGCAGATCGCCGACCGAAACCGAGGCATCGACCTGCATCGTTACGTCGGCGCGGCCGGTCCCGAGCCCTTTCGTGAAGCTCGCCGTCGGAAGTTTCGCCCGCGCGGTGAAGTCGATGTAGGTGCCGCTGTCATAGAACTGGTCGAGGGCATAGGTCGCCGAAACATTGAGATCGCCGACGCCGTTGACCTTGCGGTCGATTCCGGCGCCCAAGCTGCCGCCGCCGCCTCCGCCATCGAGAATCAGCGCGGGACCATCGACTTCCATCCAGGCGCCGGAGGCCTTCAACGTCCAGGCGCCGCGATTCGACTGCACCGTGACCGGCAAGTAGATAATGTCAGTCGGGGTGGCAGCACCGTATTTGCCGGAACTGTAGTCGAGCGATGTCGAAATGCGTGTCGACCAGACGAAATCCTGAAGCGAATCCTGGGCTGAAATGGGCGCTGTCCACGCCAGCCCCGCCGCCGCCACAATCTTGATCGCACGTGACATCAAAGCCCCCGAAATGCCGGTGCACCATACCAAGATGCCGCGCCAAAGTATGGCTCGGTGCGCTTGTCAGCCCCGCGCGTCGATCGATAAGGTGACGACATGAAAACCGCGCCCGCCGTGCTGTGCGCCGTCATCCTGCAGGTGACGGCCGCGACCGCCGCCGAGACGGTCAAGCTCGGCCTCGCTTCGCTGCCGCCCGGCAATGGCAATCCCTATACCTCGAGCGCGCGCACCAGCTGGTATACCTGGCGCGCCATGTTCGATGCCGTGACTCAGCTTGGTCCAAGAGTTGAACCGGTGCCGGCCTTGGCCCTGGCTTGGCGCAACACGTCGCCCACGACGTGGGTGTTCGATCTCCGCCCAGGCGTCACGTTCTCTAACGGCGAACCTTTCGACGCCGAGACACTGATTGCCACGTTCGCCTATCTGCAAAGCCCGGCCGCGATCCAGGAATCG
This sequence comes from Alphaproteobacteria bacterium, assembly GCA_016869315.1. Taxonomy (GTDB): domain Bacteria; phylum Pseudomonadota; class Alphaproteobacteria; order Rhodospirillales; family Rhodospirillaceae; genus VGEM01. Next base: position 20,450 of record VGEM01000001.1, read on the forward strand.
TCGGTCCGCGATATCGACAATATCGCCGGCGTGCGTGCGCTATCGCCGCATCAGATCGAGATCACGACCAAGACGCCCGACCCCATGTTGCCGCGGCAGATGGCGACCGTACCGATCGTCGCGCCCAAAGCGTGGAAGACGCTTGGCCGCGACGCCTTCGCCTTCAAGCCGGTCGGCACCGGGCCGTTCGCGGTCGAAAACTGGGGCGAAGCCAAAGTGACACTCGCCGCATTTCCGCAGTCCTGGCGAGCGCCGAAGTCCGAACGGCTGGAAATTCTGTCGCTGTCCGAAACCGCGACGCGCATTCAAGCGCTGGTTTCCGAGCAGGTTCATCTTGCCTCCGAGATCGGGGCTGAAGATGTCGGCTTGCTGAAAGAGGCGGGCTTCAACATCTATCAACGCCCCGCGTCGTCGGTTGAAGTCATCGCCATGCACGCCAAGGCCAGCACGCCCTTGGGCGATCCGCGGGTTCGGCTCGCGCTCAATCTGGCCATCGATCACCGCGCCATCACGGATGTTCTGGTCGGCGGTCTGGTCGAGCAGCCGACTCAGGTCACGCCGCGGACGAGCCCGGACTACAACCCCGATCTCAAACCTTATCCCTATGACCCGGCGCGTGCGAAAGCGCTGCTGGCCGAAGCCGGGTATGCCAAGGGATTCAAATTCACCATGATCGTCGCGGCCGGCACCGGCGGCGGTCATATGAACGCCAGCCGCGAGAAGATCGCCGCCGACCTTGCCGCAGTCGGTGTCGGGATGACGATCCGGTCCGTACCATGGTCCCAATATGTGAAAGGCATCTTGCAGGGCGAATGGCTGGGCGAGGCCTTTGGCTTCGAATACGAAACCCTGCCGACCGGCGATACATTGCGGCCATTCCGGCTGCACTCATGTACGTGGCCGCATTCCTGGTATTGCGACGAAGCGACGCAGCCGTTGATCACCGAAGCCAAGACGACCTTCGATCCCGAGCGACGGCGTCAGCTGGTGCACCGGATTCTCGCCAACTATCATGAGAAAGCGGCGGCGATTCTGATGTTCGAGCAGCTTGGAATTGACGGGGTTAGTCCCAAGCTCGCCGGGTACAGTCAGATCAACGGCATCATTCCGTATCAGGAACTTGTGGTGAGCAAATGAGAGCGTGGGCCCGTACAATTGTCGGCATCACGGCGTCGGCTCTGCTTGCCACGGCTGCGGCGGATGCGAAGACGCTGCGGCTCGGGTCCGGCGGCTTGCCGCCGCAGAAGGGCAACCCTTATTTCACCACAGCGACCACGACATACATTTTCTTTGCCGCGATGTTCGATGCGCTCACCACCATCGACGATCAGGGCGAGGTCCAGCCATGGCTCGCGACCGAGTGGACGACCTTGGAGCCCAATCTCTGGCGCTTCAAACTGCGCCCTGGCGTGACATTCTCGAATGGCGAGCCGTGCGATGCCGCCGCGGTCAAGGCGACGTTCGACTTTCTGTTGGATCCCAACTTGACCGGCCAGTCGGTCGCGCAGGATGTCGAGTTCGTCAAAACGGCGCGCGTTGTCGATCCCCTGACGGTTGAGATAGAGACCAAGGCGCCGAACATCTTTCTGCCGCGATACCTCGCGGGCATGTACATCGTGCCGCGGGAACACTTCGCCAAGGTCGGCCTCGAGGGATTTTCGAGCTCGCCGATCGGTTCCGGCCCCTTCAAGGTCGATCGCTGGGAGCCGGCCAAAGTCGCGTTCTCGGCGTTCCGCGACTCCTGGCGAGCGCCGAAAATCGACTGGCTCGAAATTCTTGCGTTGCCTGAGGCGACGGCGCGCATGCAGGCGCTTGAGACGGGGCAAGTGGACGTGGCGATCAACGTCAACCCTGACGACCTCGAGCGCCTGAAGGCCGCCGGGATTCGCTTTCATCACCGCACGCCAAATCGGATGTGGGTGATTGCCCTCGACAATATTCGCGACGACTCGCCGTTCAAGGATCCGCGCGTGCGTCAGGCCTTGAACTACGCCACCAATCGGCAGGCGATTGCCGATACCTTGCTCGGTGGCTTGACCGAGATCGCCAGCCAGCCGGCGACCAAGGTCGCGGTCGGCTACGATTCAAGTCTTGCGCCCTACCCCTACGACCCCGACAAGGCGCGTGCGCTGCTGAAAGAGGCGGGTCGCGAGAAGGGTTTTTCGTTCCTGATGGAAATCGCCGCCGGCCAACTCGCCAATGACGGCGCGATCGCTCAGGCCATCGCCCGTGATCTCGCCGCCGTCGGAATCTCGATGGAGGTGCAGGCGATCAATTTTCCGCAGGCGATTAGCCGAATGAGTCAGGGCGGCTGGAAGGGTCATGCGTTGCAGACCGATTTCTCGGTCGCCCCGCCGCTCGACTTCCTGCGTGCGCTGGCGCGCCATTCTTGCGGCTGGTCGGGACCCTGGTTCTGCGACCCCGCGATTGAACCGAAAATCGTCGAAGCTCGCGCGACCTTCGACGCCGGTCGGCGCACGCAGCTGTCGCAAGAGATCAACCGGCATTATCGCGACGTGGCGTCGAGCTTGTTCCTGTTTCCGGTGGTCACGATCGACGGATTGTCGCCGCGGGTGACAGGCTGGACGCCATGGATCGACAATTTCATGTTCCATCTCGCCGAGATAAAGGACTGAACATGCGCCATGCCTTGGCAGTGCTCTCCGTTTTGACGACGGCGTCGCCGGCCGCCGCCGCGTCGCTCTCCGATCTCTCGTTCATGTCGGGGTGTTGGACCACGTTGCCCGACGCGCCCGAGACTCTACGCGAGTGTTTCACGGCGCCGCACGCCGGGTTGATGCAAGGGTCGAGCCAGACCGTGAAGGACGGCGCAAACGCATTCCGGGAGTTCGTCGTCATCTAGCAGGTCGGCGATGCCGTCACCCTATACGCCTTACCTCAGAGGCAAGATGTCGGTCAGCTTCACCGCCACCGCGCTCGGCACGGCCGAAGCGGTCTTTGAAAATCTCGCTCACGATTTCCCGAAACGAATCGTCTATCGCCGCGTTGCGCCAGACCGGCTCGAGGCCCGCATCGAGGGCGCCCGCCCCAACGACCCCGGCGGGCAGTCTTGGCTAACGAAACGACAGTAAATTCTACATCAAAAATAGGGTCGTACCCTATTTTCGACGCTATATGCCTCGGGTGGCGGCGAGTTTGGCCATGCCGAGCAGATTGATGGGTCCTTCCATCAGGTGAAAGTAGCGCCACCCGTCCGGCTTGCGGCGCAACAGGGCGGTGACGCGGACATCGGCGGCGATGGGCTTGCGCGCGAGTCCGGGCGCGGTTGCGAGTGTCGCGACCCAGCGGAGATCGTAAGTCACGAGGGCGATGTCCGGTGCGAGCTGCCGGCAGCGATGATTGGCGGTGCGCGATCTGAGGCTGGTCATCACCACGCGCGATTTCGACCAATAGGCTTCGATGGCCGGCCATTCAACCAGCGGCGCGGCGGCTTCTTCGGGCATCAGCAACGGAGCCGGATCGTCCTGGTCCCAGAGCGCGCGCTTGCCGGCGAAGTTCATGCCTTCGGAATAGGACACGTAGCGCTCGATCAACGGCACCACGTCGGCCGCGAGCGCCGCATCGCTCATGATGGCGCCCAGGGCCGCGGTGGAATCGCTTCGAGCCCGTCGGCGGCGATGGCCTCATAGTAGGACTCGAGTTCGAGCAGTGGCGCTCGCGGCGCCTCGGCATAGTGAACGATCTTCCAACCTTGTGCCGCGCGACGGGCGACCAGTGTCACCCGCATGCGTTCGGTCATGGGGGGCGTGCCTGTGCGCTTCTCGACCACGGCGAAGACCGAGGCGACATCGGGCGCGAGCGACCGCGGACGTGGCGCATCGATTCGAAAATCGAGCGCCGTGCCGCGCGCTTCCAGGCCGCGGCGAATGGCAGGCGGGCCAATCCACGGATCGACTTCGCCGGCATCGAGATATGTCGTCTCGGGGCTGTCTTCGAACAGCGCGGTCAATGCCTCGATATCGCGGCGGCGCCAGGCTTCCGTCAGTGCGATGAGCAGATCTTGCGCCGGCGCCTCGTTACGGCTCATCGACAAGCTCGATCTGATCGTAACGGATCACCCCGATGTCCGAGCGATAGTTGCGCACGCGCGGACCGAGGCCTTCGAAAAACATCAGCTCGTGCATCCAGATGGCCGGCGCTTCGTCGTGATAAGTGCCCATGATCCGCTCGGTAAGAGCACGCCGCTCGTCGAGGGTTGCGGCGTTATAGGCCTGGTCGACGATGGGCCGGAGCTCTTCGTTGCAATACCAGGCATGGGGGTGAATGCACGAGTGCAGCTTCATCGCGCGCAGGGAATCGGTGGTGCGTTGCGCCCCGTAATTGGTGCCAAACGCCGCGTTCCCCCACTCGCCCTGCAGCACGCCGCGATTGAGCTGGGGCACGCTGATGAGATGGATCGTCATCTTCACGCCGATTCTCGCGAGATCGGCAGCGACCATCTGATAGCTCTCGGCCATGGCGGCCCCGCCGCTGGCCGGGACATCCACTTCGAAACTGAATCCCTCCGGGTAACCGGCTTCGGTCAGCATCGCCTTGGCGCGTGCCGCGTCATAAGGATACGGCGCAACCTGATGATTGAATCCGAACGACGAGGCGACGGCCGGCTGGGACGCCGGCTTGGTCAGGCCGCCGAAGAGCGCCGTGATGTAAGCTTCCTTATTGACGGCATAGTTAAGCGCCTGGCGGACGCGCTTGTCGTGTAACGGATGGTCCTTCGGCAATTTGGTCAAAACAAACACCGTCCCGAGCACGCCGGTATCGCGGCTGATGAATGCCTTGCCGCCGGCGGCCTCGATCTCCTTGGCGTTCTCGTACCCGATCGACACCACCAGATCGACCCGATCCGACAACACGCCCTGCACCCGCGCCGGAATTTCGGGCATTTCGATCAGCTCAAGAAAGTCGACCTTGGGCGGACGCCAACCCTCCTTGTGAGCCGCAAAATCGGCGCCGGCCGGATTCCAGCGGACAAACTTGAAGGGCCCGGTCCCGATCGGCGCGTCGGCGAAGCCGTCGCGGCCAAGTTGCTGAAAGTGCTCGGGCTCGACGATCGACATCAACTCAAGCGCGGCCGGCAGCAGAGGTTCGGGCCGCTTGGTGTGGATCAGAACGCTAAAGGGCCCCTCGGCTTCGGCCGACTTAAGCCCATTGAGTTCCCGCGCGGTCGAATCGACTTCGTGGCCAGGCCGGGTCAATTGCGCAACTGCAAACACAACCGCGTCGGCCGTGAACGGCTTGCCGTTATGAAAGGTCGCGTTTTGGCGCAACTTGAAGCGCCAGGTCAGCGGATCAACCGCCTCCCATGAGGTGGCGAGCAGCGGCTCGACCATGCCGTCCTCGGTGACATAGGTCAGCCCCTCGAACATCGCGCGGAACGTGAAAATATTCGGGATCCCGGTCGTGTTCCAAGGATAGCCCTTGTCGGCGGGAAGAGTGACGATGCCGACCCTCAAGGTCTTCGGTTTCGCCACGGCGACCGGCATCGAGTCGGGCGTCGGCGGCGACGAGACCAGAACGATAAGGCCGGCGACCGCCGCGAGGGCCAGTACGGCAATGACGAGACGGCGCATGTCGAGCTCACGAGTCAGGGATCGGTATGTCGAAGTGTGACCGGGGATCACGTGCCGGACAAGCCCTTCGTCTCAGAGCTTGGCGACGTCCCGCTTCAGTTCGGCAATCAAGTCCCCGCACAGCAGCAGGTGCTTTTGCTCTTCGTCGAGGATCGCCGCGAAGGCCTGCTTTTTGATGGCGCGGGCATCGATGTGGCTCGCTGCATTTTCGATGCGGGCTGCGTCGAGTACGATGTCGATCAATCGCTCGGCGGCGTGCAGGCGGCCCCACAAATAGTCGTTCTGACGATAGGCGAGACTGAAGAACGCTCCGAAGTGATAGAACTGCACGCCCTTGAGGGTTTCCTCGGTGCCGCCGCTGCGCAGCGTCTTGGAGTCCTCGGGACTCAGGCGATCGATGCGGATTTCGTCGAACTCATCGAGATCACGCCAGTTGGTGATCGAGAATGTGAGAACGTCCCACACCGCGAAGCCGATGTAGTGTTCGAGCAAAGCGCGCCGCACGGGGGCGGGGAGCGGCTGGTCGCCGACGCGATCGATCAACGTCATCAGAAGTTCGTCGGCGCGATGGTTGAAGGCCTCGAGCGCGAGATCGTCGCCTAGTGCCGCAGCCGCCTGCTCCATGGCCGTCGCGTTCTCGGTCGCAATCGATGCCGTACTGCCGAGCGGATCGCGTTCGAGTTTGTGGATCATGGTCTTGACCATGTCGACGGTCGAAGGCCGAAGTCCGCCTCGCCGTTCACCCATCATCGGCGTGATGCTTGACAAGGGCTGCAGCGCGCCGAGAACATCGTAAAGACCCGCCTTGATCCGGTCGAGCGCTTCCGGCTTGAGACCGGCGAGTTCGGGCTCGTGCAGACGGGTATAGAACTGGTTGATGGCGCGAATGACGAAACGAAGCCGACGCTGACGGTACTTGAGGTCGAAGCGCAGCAGGAACCGCACCCAACGCGCAAGACCGCCGCCTGTGGAATCGACCGGCTTCAGCAGCTCGTCCGGCTCCGGAATGGTTCCGGTCTGGCGCGCCCAGTTTTCGATCAGCTCGACGATACGCGCGGCTTCCTTCGACTCGCGCGCGTGACCACAGATTTCGGCGACCAGGCGCGCCATGTCTTCCAGAACTGCCGTCAGTTTCAGACGCAGGTAGCCCTCATAGGCGAAGCCGGTCTCGGTGCGCGCACGCGTGTTGCCGAGATCTCGAAGACGCCCGAGTTCAATCCCCGTCATCGGCTTGTCGAGGGCATCGCCGGCGATTGACTCGGCGATGTGCTGGATGTGATGCCTCGCGCTTTCGATCACCGTTTGCAGGCGGCGAACCTCGGCGTTGTAGTTGTTGACCCAGGTCAGATCGTCATGGATCGGCTCGTTGCGCGGGATATCGGAGAGCGAGCCCTTGATCGTCTCGAAAAATCCGGGCACCCGGCCCCACTTCCGATTTTCCGCGCCGCGAGGGTGAGGGTCGATATACAGCAATCGCCGGTCGACGTGCCGGTAAGCGGCGCGACCGCCGATGGCGGCAATGGCCTGGGCGAAAGGTTTGTTGTTGAGCACGCTGCCGTCGATGAACGCGCCCTCGGACGGATTGAGATTGCCAAGAAGATAGGGCCGAAAATTCTGGAACAGAAAGTCCGCGCGTGTGCGCCATGACAATCCGCGTTCGGCGATCAGATTATCGATCTCGCTGAACTGCATCGGATTGAAGGCGCCGGGAAACGACGACGTGGCGCGCGAGGCGAACACCAGGGCCGGCAAATTCTCCCGCTCGAACGACGAGGTTTCGTGCCCTGGCGGCCAGTGGCGATACGAGAACTTCAACGACTGGCGATGCTCGCGATCCCTGACGACGGGTGGATCATGAATTTTCGTATCGGTGATGTAACCGTAGAAGTCCGTCATGGTGACGAACAGATCGAGCGATAAACCGGCTGGGATCAGCGAGCTGCCGACGCCGGTCGGGTCGCCCATGGCGGCAAAGCCGTCGTAGAGCACGCGCCCCAGGCTGTAGCCGTCGAACGGCGGCTTGAACCACCGCGAGCGCAGAAACATCGAGACGTTACGGCGAAGTTCAAGGTTTCCCGCAAAGTCCTCGCGAAACTTCCGCAGAAACCACCACACGAAGGGGCGAAAGTACCATTTGGTCCAAGAGCGGGCCTTCACATGGGTCGGCATCAACTCGGTCACATCCGAGTACTTGAGCCAGAAGTCGCGAAGCGGATCGATGTTGAGATCGTGGGCGAGCGCGCGCGCCAGGATCACGCCATTGATTCCCCCGGCCGAAGTCCCGGCGATGATGTCGACAACGACGCGGAGGTCGAGATTTTTGCCGATCTCGCGCAACAGATCGAAATACGCGCGCTCGGAATCGGCCGGGTCCTTGCGGTCGGCCTTGACGTCGTCGTAACTGACGGTCGCGTCCTGGCGGTTGGCGTAGACATGGTAGTCACGCGACGCGCGCACCAGTTTGAGAATTTCCTTGGTGACGCCGTGCATATAGACGGCGAGCGAAACGCCGCCGTAACAGACCAACGCAAACCGGAGTTCTTTTTCCTTCACCCCGCCCCCTCGGCGTTGCACCCCGGCAGAGGTAGCACGGTCCGGGGTGTTCCAGAAACAACAGATACCGAGGTCTCGACGCTGGGCGGCCGCGAACTTCAGTCTTCCAGTGGAAACGGGCCATTCGTAAAGACCCGGTCGTGATACCCCTTTGAGCCAATCTGCTGCGCGAGGTTGCTCTTGAAGGGGCGCCCGGCGACGAGGTCTGCAAGTTTGCTGAAGAAGTCGTGGCGCGGCCGCCAGCCGAGTTCGGTGCGCGCCTTCATATTGTCATACACGCGATCGATCGTCGGAAACATGCGCCAGCCGCGACGCTGGAACTCGTCCCGTGCCGCGGGCGCGAGCCGGTTCAGGACCGCCGATGCATCGACCCGGAGCGCCGCACAGTCGGCGCGTGTGAAGGGCGTGGTCGCACTGATGATGTACCGGCCCCACCCGATCCCGGGCGCGCGCGCAATGACGAGGTCACAGGCGTCGACAATGTCCTCGATATCGACCCGGCGAAAAAGAAATTCGTTGAGCTGGGTATTGGCATCGTCGAACGCACGCCGCCGCGCGGCATCGTCGTCATCTTCGGGAAAGAACCGCGAGGTCCTCAACACAAGACACGGCAGCTGAAATTTGTTATGAAACAGCTCGCACAGCCCTTCGGCCGCCACTTTGGTGACCCCTTAATGTTCTTGGGCGCGGGCGCGACGGTTTCGTCGATCCATGTCGCTGGCTCGCCAGCAAGACGCGCCGCTGCGCGGCTGTAAATGCTGGTCGTACTGATGAAAATGAACGCGCCGACTTTGGCCGCGACAGCTTCCTCCAGCAGATTCAGCGTGCCCGTGACGTTGACGTCAACGAAGTCCTGACGGGCGTGTGTCGCAACATGGGGTTTGTGCAGTGTCGCCGAATGAATGACGGCATGGACGCCGGCCATGGCGCCCTTCACCACGTTGCGATCGGTGATGGAGCCTTGGGCAGATGCGAATGGCGAGGCCTTGACGTCGAGCCCGACCACGTCGTGACGCAAGCCAAGACCGCGAACCAAGCCCTCGCCGAGATGGCCGGCGCTGCCGGTAACGAGAATTTTCAAATGATCCCCGGCGTACGTCGCCTTGTCGACACGCCCTACTCCGCGGGCTGCCGCTCCTCATCCTCGCCGAAGCGGCGGGTGGGGAACGCCTTCTCGTATTCCGCCAGTTGCGCCGCCCTGCGGCCGGGCGAGCCGGTCCGCTTGGCGAGAAGCTGATAGAAGACCGGAACCACCAGCAGCGTGATGAAGCTGGCGAACGCAACGCCGGCGATGATGACGACGCCGATGGCTTGACGGCCCTCGGCGCCAGCACCCGTCGCCAACGCCAACGGCACCGCGCCAAAGATGGTGGCGAGCGCGGTCATGACAATCGGTCGAAGCCGGATCGTTGCCGCCTCCACCAGCGCGTCGCGGAACGACATGCCGGCATCGCGGAGCTGATTGGCGAACTCGACAATCAGGATCCCGTTCTTGGCGGCGAGACCCACCAGCACGATGATGCCGATCTGAGAATAGAGGCTAAAACTCTTCCCGGTCAGATGCAGGCCGGCGAGCGCGCCGACCACCGCCAGCGGCACCGTCATCAGGATGATGACCGGATGAACAAAGCTCTCGAATTGCGCGGCCAACACCAGGAAGACCACCAGCAACGACAAACCGAAAGCAAGGAACATCAGAATTGCCGTGTCCTGGAACTCTTCGGCCTCACCACGCCACGTCAATCGGGCCGACGGCGGCAATCGATCCTTGGCGATTTGGTCGATGTCGTCGATGACATCGCCTAACAGATAGCCGGGCGCCGGGTTGAAAAAGACGCTGAGCGAACGCATGCGGTCCAGACGGTTCAATGAGTCCGGACCCGCGAATTCCTCGATCGTCACAAGACTTGAGAGCGGAATGAGCTGACGCGTCGTATCCGATCGGACGTAGATATTGGTGACGTCGTTCGGCGTGCGGCGATCGTCGAGCTGCCCTTGCAGCATCACGTTGTATTCTTCGCCCTGGTCGACGAATGTCGTCACTTTGCGCGAACCGAGCATCACAGAAAGAGTCTGCCCAATCGCACCGATCGAAACGCCAAGATCGGCGGCGCGGTTACGGTCAATCTTGATCCGCATCTGCGCCTTGGTTTCGTTGAAATTGGAACGAATGCCAAACAACCGCGGATTTTCACGCATGGCATTCATCATGGTGTCGCGCCACGCGCGAAGCTCTTCGTAGGTGTTTCCGCCAAGCGCGAACTGCGTGCCGCCGCCCCAGGCCATCTGACCGAATGGCGCCTGCTGCTGCATCGTCAGCTGTGCACCGGGAATCCGCCTTAACTTGGGGCCAATCTCGGCCAAGATCTCGTGGGAACTCCGCTCGCGATCTTGCCAGTTCTCAAGGCGGACCATGATATTGCCGTTGTTGGTCGCCGCGCCGGCGACGCTTTCGCCCATCGGCAGCATCTGCAGCACGCGCGCGACCTCGCCCTGGCCGACGTAGGGCCCGATGATCTTGTAGGCTTCGCCGGCCTGGCGATCGGTGTACTCGAGGCTTGATCCCTCGGGCGCGCGAATCATGACGCTGAGCGCTCCGCGATCCTCGACCGGGGTGAATTCCTGGGCGAGCGTCAGATACATGCCGACCGAACTCGCGGTGATGGCCAAGAATCCCAGCACCACCATCGTCGGGCGTTCGAGCCCGAGCAGCAAGGTCTTGCGATAGAACGCCTTCATCCTCTTGAAGGCGGCGATCGAACTCTTCGCTACCAGGGACTCATCCAGGTGATCGCTGAGAATTTTGCTGCACATGGCGGGCGTCAAGGTCAACGCGACAAACATCGACACCGCCACCGCTGCCGCCATGGTAATGGCAAACTCGGTGAACAGGCGGCCGACGGTGCCCTGCTGCAGCGTGATGGGAACGAATGCGGCGATGAGCACGAGTGTCGTCGCCACCACCGCCATGCCGACCTGACGCGTGCCGCGATAGGCGGCAAGCATGGGAGGCTCGCCGCGCTTGATGCGACGATGCACGTTTTCGAGCACGATGATGGCGTCATCGACGACAAGACCAATCGCAAGCACCATCGCCAGCATGGTGAGAATGTTGATGGTGAAGCCGAGGGGCCACAACAGGATGAACGTACCGATGAGGCTGATCGGCACGGTTACGGCGGGGATAATGGCGGCACGAACCGTGCCGAGAAACAGATAGATCACGATCAGCACAAGCGCTGCCGAGAACGTCATCGTGAAGGCGACTTCCTTGAGGGCCTCTGAGATGAAGACCGAGCTGTCCATCGACATCGCGAATTCCATGCCGGGCGGCATCTCCTTTTCGAGCTCGGCGATCTTGGCCCTGACGTCGCGCGCGACCGTGAGGGTCGACGCGCCCGGACGCTTGACCACGCCGAGCCCGACCGAAGGATTGCCGTTGACGCGGAAGCTCGAGTTCTCGCTCTCGGGGCCGATTTCGACCTTGGCAACCTCGCCGAGCCGAACGAGATAGTTGTTGGTGCCGCGCGCGACCACCAGCTGCTGGAAGTCCTTGGGCGTCTGGTAGAGCCGCGTGGTGCGGAGTGTGAAATCGCGCTCTTCCGATTCGAGCAAGCCGGCGCCGAGCTCTATATTCTCGCGCCGCAGCGCGTTCTCGATGTCGGTGACGGTGATCATTCGTGCCGCCATGGCGCGGCGGTCGAGCCAAACGCGGAGCGACTTCTTTCGCTCGCCGCCAAACCATGTGAAGGCCACGCCTTCGACCGACGAAATCTGCGGACGGACGTTGTGATCGACATAGTCCGAGATATCGATCGAACTCATCGTCTTTGAGTAGACGTTCATCCACAACACCGGTTCGGCGTCGCGATCGGCCTTTTGCACCACCGGCGGTTCGGCGTCCGGCGGCAGGCGGGGGGCCGCGCGCGACACCTGATCGCGGACGTCGTTGGCGGCGGAATCAAGATCGCGATCGAGTTCGAACTCGATGGTGATCCAACCCATGGCGTCGCGGGCCGAGGCCGACATCGACTTGATACCCTCGATGCCGCTGATCTGGTCTTCGATGATTTTGACGATGCGTGTCTCGATCACGTCGGCCGAAGCGCCGGGGTAGATGATACGCACCGACACCACCGGACGCTCGATGTTGGGCGACTCGCGCACCTGCATCTGCGTCATGGCGAAAATGCCGAACACGACCAGCAGAAGGCTGGCGACAATCGCCACCACCGGGCGCTTGATCGAGAAATCCGACAGGAACATGTGCGATCTCCTCTCCGCCGCCGCGCTCGCCCACCTAGCTCGGCGAACGACCCGGGCGATTTTCGGCCGATGGCGGCATCGACATCTTATCTTGGTTGAGAATCTCGAGCTTGGCCTTGGGCCGCAAATCCATATTGCCCTCGACCACAATGACGTCGCCCTCGTTCAATCCTTCCAGCACTTCGACCGCGCCAAGCTGACGGGGGCCGATGCTGATCCCAATCCGCTCGGCCGTGCTGTCGGCACCGACCACGAAAACGAAGTGGTTCGGTCCCTCGGGCACCAGCGCGTGCTCGGGGATGACGAGCGACTCACGACGGTCCTTGATCAGATCGGCCACCATCAACATGCCTGGACGAAGCAGTTTGTCCGGGTTCGGGATTGCGGCGCGGATGCCGACCGAGCGTGTCACCGGATCGACGCGACTATCGACCGCCACGACCTGCCCTTTGAAGATTTGCCCCTCGTAGGCAGCCGAGGTCGCTTCGATGTCGAGCCCCGGCTTGAGCGAGGCAAGAAAAGTCTCAGGCACGGCGAAGTCGAGTTTGATGATCGAGATATCGTCAAGCGTGGTCATCACCGTGCCAGGCGACACCAAAGCGCCGACGCTCACGCGTCGAGTACCGAGCACACCCGGAAACGGCGCGGTGATGCGATAGTCGGCAACGCGCGCGCGTGCTGCCGCGACATTCGCCTCGGCTTTCTTCACCGACGAGGTCTGCTGATCGAGTCTCGCCTGCGAGACGTTTTGCGATCCGAACAGACCGTCGATCCGCTCCAGCTCTTTCCGCTGCTCGTCCAAATTGGCGAGCTCGACGTTGAGCCGCGCATCCTGCTCGCCAGCATCGATGGCGGCAATCTCGTCCCCTCTGTCGACCAGCGCACCATCGTCGAAACTGATCGCCCGCACCAAACCCTGGACGCGGGCCGTGACCGTGATCGATTCGTTGGCCGATGCCGTGCCGATCGCTTCAATGCGATCGCCGAACGACTGCTTGGTCACCTTGGCCACGTTGACCGGAACCGGCCGGCCGCCTCCCATTCCGCCCATGCCGGGTGGGCCGCCACCGGGCCTGCCGCCACCCATGCCAGGTGGCGGGCCGCCCTGACCGCCGCCGGGGCGGCCAGACATTCCTGCCGACGGACCCGCAGATGGGCCCGCGGGCGGGCCACCAGGGCCGGCGCCCGCCACTTGGGGCTTGCCGGCGGGGGCCAGAATTTGCGTGTAGTAGTAGCCGCCGCCAGCGCCCGCAGCGGCGATAATAAGTATAAAAATCAACATCTTAATTAACTTCATGACGATGCAATTTTACCAGGATGCGGGTACAGTCGAGTGGCGCCGGGCGCCAGTCTTGGCCAGCCTCTTGATATAGCGCTCGGCGGTCCAAGTCACCACTTGGCCGTTGTAACCTAACATAACATGCGCCGCACGGGGATGTGGCGCGCCAGCGATGGTGATGTAGGGTGGCCTTGGCTTAACCAACGAACACGATGCTTATGAAAAACCTGTTTGTGATCTGTCTCGCATTGGTGATCGGCCTTGGCGTTGCCGAGGCCCAGCAGAACCCCTTCGGCGCGCGAAAAGCCCCTGACGAAGCCGCGGCCGCGCCGGCGAGCGACGATCAGAAACCGGCGAGCCCCTTCGGCGGCCGCGTGACCGCGCCGACCGAGGACAAACCTCTCGTCACGCTGCCGGCGCCGGTGCGTGCCGTGTTCCGCTGGGTCGCCGACCAGCAGCGCCTGCTCAACGACTTCATGGGCGACAAGCTGCGCGAGTCAAAAGGCGATGGCGGTTTCATTGCGGCGATGGTGCTGCTGGGCGCAAGCTTTCTCTACGGCGTGCTCCACGCCGCCGGGCCCGGTCACGGCAAATTGGTCGTGGCGTCCTACTTCACCGCCCGACAGGCGCCGCTCACCACGGGGATCCTGATGGGCACAATCATTGCCGCGACCCAGGCCGTGGTCGCGATTCTTGCCGTCGGCATTCTCGCCGTTCTCGTTGGCCGACGGCAAATGGATGTCATGAACGACGTCAACGTGCTTGAGATCGTGAGTTACGGCATCATCTTCGTGATCGGCGGCTACATGACATATTGCGCGATCAACGGGCGCGAGGCCTTCGGCCACGATCACGGCCCGCCCGCCAGCACGTTCGATGAACCGCCACCGCCTGCGGCAAAACACGAACCCGCGCATCATCACGATTATGGTGGTCATGATCATCATGCCCATGATCATCATGCGCATGACCATCACGTGCATGACCATCATGGGCCCGCGCATCATGGTCACGATCACCATGGCCACGACCATGCCCATGACGGCACGGTCGCGCGCCAAACCTGGCTTGCTCGCACTGGACGCGCATGGTTTGGGCGTTACGGTGAAGTGCTCGGCGTTGGGATCGTCTCAGGAATCAGGCCCTGCAGCGGCTCGATTCTCGTGTTGCTGTTCGCGCTGGCCAACGGCGTTTTCATGCTGGGCGTCGCCGCTGCCTTCCTGATCGCGCTCGGCGTCATGATCGCCATTTCCGTGCTCGGAATCGGCACCATCGCGCTGCGCCGCGCGGTTGCCGGCAGCGACGACAACCCGTCACCGGCACGAGCCCTGCTCGGGCGCGCACTTGCGATCGGCGGCTCGGCGGCCGTTATGGTTCTGGGCGGCCTCTTGATGGGTGGCGCGCTCGAGGCCTACGGCGTGATTTGACGATCGTCAGCCGCCGCAGTTCAGCGAGACCACCTGTGGCATGATGAAAGCGCCTTCGTTCGACACTTCGTCGCCGCTCGAAAACGTCCACTGACATTGGGCGTCGCCTTCGATGGCGATCGGTTTGTCGCCGCCGAGCAAGACGTCGACGTAGATGGTCGGGTCGTAAACAGTAAACTGAACCTTCGCGGCGGTCGGATCGACCGGCGTGGCGAACACCAGATCGAAGTTGTAAATCAGATCGCCCTTGTCGATGGCGGTCGAAAAGTTCTGGGCCCGGTCGAACAGCGCTTCTTCGTCGCCGACCCGGACATGAGTGAAAAAGCCGTAGTCCTTCAGGCTGGTGAATACCTGACCGAACATCGCCTGGGTCTCGTCGGCATCGAAGGTGCCGTCCTGATTCTTGTCGAAATCCCCGGTCAGGACCTGGCTGAAGAACGTATCGAACTGCCAGCGCATGCCGATCCGGGTGAGCTTGCCGCCCTCGAATTTGAGGGTGGCGGTGCTGGTGATCCACACATGAGGATGCGCCGAGCCCCCTGCCGGGATCAGCATCGTCGCCGCGGCCAAGGCAAACGCCTTCAGCGCTGTAGATGGGGGTTTCATGGGCCGCACAATACGGCAACGTTCACGTGCTGGAAATCGACCATGAAAGGCATGATTTTGACCCCCGTCACATTTGACGGATGGGTTGAAGGTCATTGATAATGCTGTCGGAACCGCCTTGAGAGGGATTCATCGCCATGCCCGGACGCCAGCTCAGCAACGCCAACCGGAACTCGACCGAACTCGACATGCACTTGCACCTGACCCACGACGACGGTGTGCGCGCGCGTTTCATGATCGATCTCAAGCGCCGCGTAAACCTCGGCATGGGCGCCGAAATCCGCGCCCGGTCGGAAAGCACCCATGAGCCGGCGTTGGCCCGCACGTTGGGCCACCCGCTGTCGGTGAAGAGCAAGACGGATCGCAAGGCGCTGATCGACGTTCTCGAGCAGACCCACGTTTACAAAGCTTGGGCCTGCATGACCTACATCTCGCAGGGCATGATGTGGGAAATCGTCGACGGCGTGCTCGACCACGACCTCGATCGTCTGCAGAAGGCCTTCGACTTCTATAAGACGAACCCCAACAAGATCGGCTCATTGAAGCTCAATCCCAATCTCAAGGTGCCGAAGAACATTCTGAACACCGAGATTCACCGTCAGCCCGGAGGCTTTTGCTACGAAACGCATGCCGACGACATCACCTCGGGTGCGCGCTACAACGGCGGCGGGCTGATGTACTCGGCCGGGAAAGGTCGCAAACCGGTTGCCGGCAAGTCTGGCGGCGATTGGGTCGCCGAGCAGGTACACAAACTGTATCCCGACTTTGCGCCAAAAAAGATTCTCGAAATCGGCTGCGGCACCGGCCGCAACACGACGGCCTACCCGAAGGCCTATCCTGGCGCCGAGGTCCATGCGATCGATTGCGCTGCCGGCCTGCTCCGCTTCGCGCATGCCTACGCCGAATGTAACGGCGCGCCGATTCATTTTGCGCAGATGGATGCGACCGCGCTCGATTATCCCGATGAGTCCTTCGACATGGTCGTGTCGCACATCCTCGGCCACGAGACGACGCAACGCGGCCTGCCGAAGTGGGTGTCCGAATCCTGGCGCGTGCTGAAGCCGGGCGGCGTCATGTTCCACCTCGACGTCACCACCCAGCCTGGGTTCCTCAAGCTCGCCGATCTGGTGATGAACGACTGGCAAGTGCGCTTCAACGGCGAGCCGTTCTGGATGGGTTGGGCCGACGCCGACCTGAAAGCGATCATGCGCGACATCGGCATTCCCGAAGATGCGCTGTTCGCCGAGCACATGGGCACCGGCGGACCGATGGGCCAATGGTTCTGCCATGGGGCGCGTAAGCCGAAGACCTGGTCGTCGAAGGTCAAGCGGGCCGCCTAATCCTTATCATCGTGGCGGAGCTCAAGACCAAACCCAATTCCGCCAGCGTTACCAGGTTTCTTGCAGGCATTGCCGACAAACACCGGCGCAGCGAAAGTCGTACGCTCGTTAAACTGATGCGTACGGTCACTGGCGCAAAGCCTCGCATGTGGGGCGCAAGCATCGTTGGCTTTGGCGAAATTCCGTACCGTTACGCGAGTGGACGCGAAGGAATCTGGTTTGCTGTCGGCTTTTCACCGCGACGGCACGCGCTGACCATCCACATCATGTCAGGATTCTCGCGCCTGTCCCGGCATCTCAAAGTGCTCGGCAGGTTCAAGACTGGGAAGTGCTGTCTCTATTTGAAGTGCTGTCTCTATTTAAAGTCCTTGGACGACATCAGCCTGCCTCGTCTGGTGTCTCTGCTGCGCGCATCGCTTGCCGCATTTCCCAGAAAGCTGCAGCAATTCGTGACGAATACGCATGCTGACGGCAGGAAGCAAGCGTGCGAAACCGGCGTCAAGCGAAGTGCGTCCGGACAGTGACAAGACAGGCTACAATCGCACGGCTGGGATGTGGCATGACGGTCAGGACGACGGCTCCGTTGCGACGGACGATGTCGCTACGCGGTTGCGCTTTCCGGGTGGGCAGCAGCCGGGCTATTCTGCCGTCATTCAGAGCCGGATTGGCCGCCCACCTGGGAGATATCGGATGAACTTCTTGGACAAGATTCGGATCGCCGCCGTTACGGTTTGCGCGGGGTTCGCCACTGTCCCGGCCCACGCCGCGCCGGTCGTCCAGACAATCGATTTCGTCGTAAATTTCGGCACCGGACTCTGTCCGCTGGTGAGCGGGTCGTTCACGTTAAACTAAAACTCCGCCACGCCCACCAGTATCTACGGGCAAGCTGTCACCAGCACCACGTTCTCGACGCCGATCGGCGTGTTTCCTACGAGCAACGTGTTCTTCGACTTCCGGGTCCCGCCCGACGTCGGGTTCCCCTTGGCGACCCATGAGTTCGACATCTACTTCAATACGCTCGGGGTCTCGCTGCTGCAGAATTTCGATTTCCTGTTGCGGATTTCCGCGACCGGAACACCGGGCGAGACGTTCGCCGGCTACGGCGCGCAATTCATTTACAGCAATTCCGGCAATCCGTTTTTTCGAACAGCGTCACCTTGACGACATCGTCCATGCCGGTCGGCGGCGGCAATGGCGTTCCTATCCCCGGTTCCATGGCGATGTTGGGGTTGGGGCTGTTGGGAGTCGGTGCGGCGCGGCGCGGTAGATTTCGAATACCGCGTCTACGGTGAACAGCCGATAAGAATCCCTCGCCGAATGGCGGGGTGAATATTTTGGAACTGTAGAAATTCTCAGTAGACGTGCGGGAGATCGCCCCCGCGTGGTGCGACCGTTCGACCCGTGATCAACCGTAAATTTTGAAGGCGGTGGTGGCGTTGACCAGGGCCGCGCGAATACCTGGCTCCATCGAGGAATGGCCCGCGTCGGGCACGACGCGATATTGCGCGCCGGGCCAGGACCGCGCCAGCTGATCGGCGGTGGCGATCGGGCAAACCATGTCGTAGCGGCCTTGGACGATGGTGGCCGGGTGTTTCGCCAACACCGCCATCCCGGCCAAGAGCTGCCCGGGCGCCATGAAACCCCGGTGCATCATGTAGTGCGCTTCGATCCGCGCCATGGCGAGCGAGCCGGATTGAACTTGTTCGGCGTCGGGCTTGGCGTCGGACTTGGTTTCGGACTTGGTCTTGGCGCTATGGCTTCGCGATGATGTGGTGAGCGGCACCAGCCGCGAGCAGGCGTTTTCGTAGGCGCACCAGGCTTGGGCGGCGGGCTCGTGCACCGGTGGCGCCGGGTCGATCAGTCGACGATAGTAAGATCCGAGCGAATCCGAGCGCTCGTTCGGCGGCAGAAACTCGACGAACGCGCGATGGGCCTCGGGAAAGATCCGCGCGGCGCCGTGCAAGAACCAATCGACCTCGCCATCGCCGAACAGAAAGATTCCGCGGAGAATGAACGCGACACAGCGTTCGGGGAACGCCTGGCCATATGCGAGAGCGAGGGTCGAGCCCCACGAACCGCCGAACACCAGCCAGCGTTCGATCTTGAGATGGCGGCGCAGTGCCTCAATGTCGGCGATGAGATGGGCGGTGGTGTTGTCGATCACCGATGCTTCGGGCCGCGAGCGTCCCGACCCGCGTTGATCGAACAGGACAATGCGATAATGGCCCGGATCGAAGAAGCGGCGGTACGCTGGCGCCGTGCCGGCGCCGGGACCGCCATGCAGAAAGAGGATCGGCACACCCTTTGGGTTGCCGCTCTGCTCCCAATACAACAGATGATCGCCATCGACGGCCAGTTTGCCGGTGGCAAACGGCTCCAACGGTGGAAAAAGAGGGAATTCCGCCGTCGGTGCTGGTGTCAGCGTCGATCCCGAATGTTCTAGGGCGGCGATGGCCGGCACTCTCTGAAAGCTCTCACTTATATTCAGTCAGGAATGTTAACCGGGAATGGCGGCGGGACAAGGCCGTCCAAGGCGCGGTGCGGGCGGAACCGGCGAGATTGCTCCGGCGCCGGTTTACCACGATCATGAGCAGGTCACATTGTCGTACGTGTCGCGGAGGGGATCATGCTGGAAGCCGTCAACTTGAAAAAAACCTATGGCAACAATGAAGCGCTGAAGGACCTCAATTTATCGATCAAGGCGGGCGATATTTACTGCCTGCTCGGGGCCAACGGCGCCGGCAAGACGACAACCATCAATCTATTCCTCAACTTCATCGATCCGACCGGCGGGGTCGCCCGGGTTAACGGTCTCGACGTCACCGCGCACCCGCTCGAAACCAAGAAGCACCTCGCCTATATCCCCGAGACGGTGATGCTCTACGGAAATCTCAGCGGCCTCGAAAACCTGTCCTATTTCGCGAAACTCGGCGGGCATTCCGAGTACAGTGACAACGACCTTCGCGATTTTCTGAAGCGCGTCGGGCTGCAGAGCGAGGCTGTGGAGAAAAGGGTCTCCGCGTACTCAAAAGGCATGCGTCAGAAAGTGGGCGTTGCCATCGCCCTTGCAAAGCGAGCAGGTGCATTGCTTCTCGACGAACCAACCTCGGGCCTCGACCCCAAGGCCAGCAACGAATTCTCGGAACTGATCAAGCAGCTGCAGGCGGACGGCGCGGCCATTCTGATGGCGACGCACGACCTGTTCCGCGCCAAGGAAACCGGCACCCGTATCGGCATCATGCGCGAAGGCAAATTGATGCGCGAACTGTCGACGGATGAAGTTTCTCACGCCGACCTCGAGCGTATTTATCTCGAGCACATGCACTAATCGGTACGACCCCAAGGAGACCGCGCCATGAAAGCGTTTATGCGTCTGCTGATCGGTTTGGTTATCCTCGTGGTCATCGCCGGCGCCGGGGGATACGGCGCCTTCTGGTGGATGAACCGCATTCCACCGCAGCTCAAGGAACCGAACTACCTCACCTATTATAAGACCCAGGACACGACGCCGACCGGCAAGGTCGCGGTCTTTGTCTCTGGCCTGATCATGCCCGAAAGATTCAGGCTCGAAGACTTCTACAATCTTGCTCTTTAGCCGGCGCAGTACATCCCCTGGCCGATCCGCAACTTAGCGATGGCCGACCGCGGCGTGCTGCTGATGGATACCGAGAAGTATTACGAAACCAAGCCTTTCACGCCGACCAGTCTGATGGACGCCTACGGCAACACCAACGATGTCGATGGCGTGCCCTATGTGCGGAAATTCCATCGCGGCGAATTGACCTGGGTTGCGCCCGATCCGACCCAGCATGCCGATCACGGTTACTTTTTGCTGACCGCGCGCAAAGGTGGCATGCCGAACATCGCGCAGAAACTCGCGACCAAGGCCCGCATCTTCTATTACGGCAAGGGCAAGGGTTTCAAAGATGGTCGCGTGCCGCACGAAGCCGGCGAGTGGGCGATTATCAAGGGCGCCATGGACAAGCTTGAGGCCAAGTACGGTCCGATCCCCTATCGCTTCGTCAGCGCCGAGACTCCGGCGATAGCCGAGACATATCTTCGCGAACTCCTCGACGGTGGCGCGGAAACCATCGTGTTCGCGCCGCCGCGGCCGATCTACTCCCAACACGAGGAGTTCAACGGCTCGATCAAACACACCATGCATTACATCCATGATTGGGAAAAAGAGCATGGCAAGAAGATCAAAGTGATCATCACGCCGCAGCTTGGCGACATTCCCGTGATGAAGGAGGCTTTCCTCGTCATGCTGCGCGAACGGCTCGCCACCTTCCCCGAGAACGCCAAGGTCAAGGTCGTCGTTTCGGTCCGCGGCATGGCCTGGGACAAAGTGCCGCACGAGGGCTGGATCGAGTTGGCGCCACCGTATCGCGACGGCATGGTTCAGGCCGTCAAGGATGAACTCACCAAATGGAAATTCGCCAAGACCGAGGTGGTGCAGGCGCAGGACCATTTCGCTGATCCTCACAACAATCCCGAC
The DNA here is from genome assembly GCA_016869315.1 of Alphaproteobacteria bacterium. GTDB lineage: Bacteria > Pseudomonadota > Alphaproteobacteria > Rhodospirillales > Rhodospirillaceae > VGEM01. Next base: position 42,010 of record VGEM01000001.1, read on the forward strand.
GGCAAGTACCTCTCGACCAACAAGGGATTCCTCGACGGCGTCAAGGACGGCTTCGATTACGTGGTCAATCTGCCGATCGAGTTCTTCGCCGAGAACACCGACACCATGTTCAGTCACGCCATGTTCAACTTCGAAGGTTTCCCGGGCTACGACGTCTACGAGACGATCGATTATTCCGACTGGTCGGTGCCCTACACCCGCACCTTCAAGATCGAGAACACCGAGCTGATCTATAACGGCCTGCCCGTCGGCAAATACAACGCGCCGATCATCGAGGCTTACGTGCAGGCGATCGATTCGGTGTTGTCGAAGAGCATGAAGCCGAAGAGCCAGGTGGCGACGGCGGAGTGAAGCGTCAGGGTTCGGCGCCTGTCGGCCCGAGCGATTTCGCGACCTGCTGCACGTCGCTATTCTTGCACCGGGAACCCGCGCACCGCGCCCTTATCCTGAAATGACGCGGGACTCCGCTCACCGGCACTGGCATGATCGCGTCATGACAATCAAACGACTCTTCGTCCCCATCACTGGCGCCCAATTGATGGTTCGCCGGGTCGGCGAAGGCCCGCCCGTGGTGTTGATGCACCCGTCGCCGCAGTCGAGCACATTCTCGATTCCGATGGCGAACAAGCTGGCCGCCGCCGGTTTCACGGCCATTGCCGTCGACACGCCCGGCTACGGCCTGTCCGATCCTCTCGTCGGCGGATACCCGGCAGGTCTCGATCGCGACCACGGCCTGGATCCATTTCTGCCGCCGCTGGTGCAACTGCTTGATTCACTCGGGATCGCCAAAGCCGCGTTCTATGGCAATGCCACCGGCGCCGAGGTGGCGCACATCTTTGCGTACAATCATCCCGACCGCGCGGCCGTCGCCATGATGGACACCGCCGGGCACAACCCGGACGACGAAGTCGATAAAATCACCGCCGGTTATTTTCCCGACGTGACGCCAAGGCGCGACGGCGGCCATCTGCTTACCTACTGGGACATGTGCCACTTCCTCGGCATCTACGCGCCCTGGCAGTTCACCGATCACGAACACCGTTTGCAGGTCGATGCCCCCAACCCCGAGCGCACCCAGCGCGTGATGCTGGAATATATGCGCGCCGGCCCCGCCTACCCGACCGCCTATCGTCCGGCTTTTTATACCGCCAAGGGCCACTTGATCTCGCGGCTCAAGGTGCCGGCCACTCTCACCCGCTGGGAAGGGAAACCAAATCTCGCCGAGATCGATGCGTTGATCGCCTACGGCCTGCCGCTCAACATCACCGTGCTTCGCCCCGGTCCCAGCATGGATCAGCGGTTCGATGCCAGCGTCGACTATCTGGTGAAGAACTATCTCAAGACCGGAACACCCGCGCCGAAACATCCCGACCAAATCGATCGCACGGCCGCACGCCTGCAGAAAGTGTTCATCGATGTGCCCGGCGGCCAGGTGTTCGCGAGAGTCTGCATGGCGGGACGCGGGCGGCCGATACTCGCCCTGCACGATCCCGCCGGATCGTCGCGGCGGGTCGAATCATTGCTGACGCCTTACGTCGGCGACCGGCCTGTCATCGCGCTCGATCATCCCTCGAGCGGCGAGTCAGACAAGCTCCTGACCCGCGAGCAGATTTCGACCGAAGCCTACGCCAAGGCCTCGTGGGTCGCGCTTGATTCGCTAGGCATTAAAGAGATCGACATCATCGGGCGCTACGCCGGCGGCCAGGTCGGTTTGGAAATGGCGCAGCAGCGGCAGGGCGCGGTGAAGCATATCGTCCACGCCGGGGTGCAGATCTTCACCGATGGCGAGCGGCCCGACTTGCTCGCCAACTACACGCCCTCGATCGCGCCGACATGGGACGGCCGTCATTTGATGACCGCCTGGGGCATGATGCGCGACATGGCGCTGTTCTGGCCGTGGTACAACCGGACCAAATCGGGGATCGTTCGCCGTGACGCCGCCATTGACGGCAACACCGTCCATGCCCGGGTCGAGGATTTGCTCAAGATCGGCGACGCGTACCAAAACGCCTACGCCGCCTCGTTCAATTACCCGATGGCCGAGCGCCTGAAGGCGAGCACGACCCCCAACCTGATGGCCGACCTGCCGGGCGCCGCAAGCTATTCCCGTGTCGCCATGGCCAAGGCGGCGGCCCCCAACGTGCAAACGGCCGATTTGCCCGACGACATCCGCGCCTGGCGCGGCGTGTTCGACAAATTCTTCGCGAGCTGACCATGCCGGCACCGATCACGAAGCATTTTCTGCCGCTGGCCGACGGTCGCCAAATTCACTACCGCCGCGCCGGTTCGGGCCCGCCGCTGATCATCATGCACCCCTCGCCCAATTCGTCGGCGAGCATGATCAACGCCATCAATGCTTTCTCCGATGCCTTTACGTGCCTCGCCATCGATACGCCGGGCTACGGCATTTCCGACGATTTCGTCGACGACCCCGACATGCTGTGGGGCTACGCCGACGCGCTCGCCAAATTTCTCGACGGGCTCGGCATCGAAAAATCCTTCGTCTATGGCGCCGCCACCGGCGCGCAGATCGGCATTCAGTTTGCGCGCAAATATCCCGCGCGGATTCACGCGTTTCTGCTGGACGGTAATGGCGATTTCACCGGCGACCTCGACATCGCCCCTGGCTATTTCCAGGACGTGACGCCGGTCCGCGACGGTTCGCACCTGATTCGCATCTGGGACATGTGCCGCCAGCTTGGCGTGTTCTTTCCCTGGCAGTCGATGCGTGGCGCCGACCGTGTCAATACCGATGTCGGCAGCCCCGAAGGCATTCAGCGCGCCGTCAACGACTATCTGCGTGCCGGGCCGGGCTACAAGAAGGGCTACTACGAGGCGATGCGGGTCGAGAAGTGGGAGTACACCCGCCAGGTCACCGTGCCGGTATTCATGGCGCGGAACGAATCGAGCGTGCTGTTCAAGTATACCCAGGCGCTGATCGATAAAGGCCTGCCCGTCAATTTCACCGTTCTCAACTGCGATTCGCGGACGCGCTATCCGATGCAGCTGACGGCGCTCAAGGGCTGGATTGGCGATCGCACGTTTCCGGCACCGAAGCCGTCACCGGCCGACACGTCGGCGACATCGCGCATGCAAAACATGTACGTCAAAGCCCGCGGCGGTTTCCTCAGGGCGCGCGCCAACCTGACCGGCAAAGGCCGGCCGATCGTTGCGTTGCATGATCCGGCCGGATCGTCGCTGCTGGTCGAGCCCATGCTGGTCCCATGGATCGGCAAGCGTCCGGTGATCGCGCTCGATCTGCCCGGCAATGGCGAGTCCGACAACGTCATCGAGCCGGCCAACATCACCTCGGCGGCTTACGCCGCGATTGTGAACGACGCGCTGGCTGGCGCCGGCATCGACCAGTCCGATGTCATCGGGCGCTATTCGGGCGGTCCCGTCGCGATGGAGATGAGTTTCGCAAAACCGTCGCTGGTCAAACATCTGGCGCTTTCGGGGATTGGAGCCTACGAAGCTGCCGAGCAGAAGACGCTCCTCGACAATTACACGCCATCAGTCGCGCCCGTGTGGGACGGCAGCCATCTTGCGACCGCATGGGCGATGATGCGCGACCAGGGTCTCTACTGGCCGTGGTTCAATCGAACCCGCGGCGGGATTGTGCCGTCGGCCAACGGCATCGACGTTGCGACCATTCATCTTCGCGTCACCGAACTTCTCAAGGTCGGCGACCAATATCAAAAAGCCTATGCCGCCATGTGGACCTACCCGATGCGCGAGCGCCTCCCCAAGGTGGCGGCGCCGACACTGGTCTGCATGCCGGCGTGGGACCCGATCTACGCCAAGATGGCCGAATGCAAAGCCTTCGCGCCGAAAGTCGGCACCGCCGATTTGCCCGCGAAAATGGCCGATTGGCATGCGGTCATTGACCCCTTCTTCGCGACCTGACGCGTTCACGGCGCGAACGGATTGGCAGCTCGAAATCGTGCTAAGCTGGCGTCTCTGTCCGGCCTGGGGAGGCGTTCATGAGCAAGGTGTTCAGTCGTCGATCGATCATGAATGCCATCGGCGGGACCGCCGCCGCTGCTGGCTTTTTCAGACCCGGCACAGCCGTCGCCAAACTGAAGAAAGATATCGAGCCCCGAGGCAGCAACGGCACCCTTGAACGATTGCCGACCCTCGATCTCGACAGCTACGACGATTTCAGTACGGCGACGCGGATCTGGATCAACGGCGATCTGACGCGCGCCTCGGAACAACGCGCCGCCGAGATTCTGAAATCCCACGGCGTCAAACCGACCGACAAAGTTTCCTTCGAGGACACCGTGCGTTGGGTAGCCGACGATCCGATCATCGCCCTGCGCAGCGCCAGCTGGCAGCGGTTGCAATGGCATATGTGGCAAGAGCTGCGCCGCGAATTCCACGGCAACTTCGACGCCTACATGTCGGAACTGGAAGCAGCCGACGCTTCGGGCCCGGGCGTGCTCGAACTCAACCCCGGCATCGAGCCCGAGTACACCAAGCACGAAATCCACATGCAGCCGGGCGGCTACACCGGCGACCCTTTCGCAGGGCACCTGTATCACTACGGCACCAACAATTTTTACAACGGCACCAATCATCAGGATCAGCGCCACACCGCGCTGGCCGGCGCGGTTCCGGTGCCGGCCGACGGCAAAGTGCGCCGCATCCTCGATATGGGCTGCAGCTGCGGCCAGCAGGTGACGGCGCTGAAGCAACGCTTCCCCGATGCCGAAGTGTGGGGCATCGATATCGGCGCGCCGATGGTGCGCTACGCCCACATGCGGGCGGTCGATCTTGGCATCGACGTCAACTTCCGCCACGCGCTGGCCGAGCAAACCGGGTTCCCCGACGGCCACTTCGACATGGTCACCTCATATATCCTGCACCACGAGGTGACCGCGGCGGCGAGCCTGCAAATCGTCAAGGAAGCGCATCGCATTTTGCGGCCTGGCGGCGTGTTCTATCCGGTCGACATATATCCATCGCCGACCAACCGCTCCGACCACGGCACCGCCATTCGCCATGTTCGCGATTGGATGACCCATCGCTGGAATCATGAGCGGTGGTGGAATGACTATCTCACCACCGATTACATCGGCGAGATCGCGCGGGTTGGATTCACGTTGCAAGACGCCGCCCGGGAAGGCGTTGGCTATCCCATGGTTGCCCCCGGAGGGCCAAGAAATCCCCTTGGCATCAAGCCGGTCTAATCACGTTTTTGTTGGTTCATCACGCAACAGGAGGAAGGCATGGCAGAAACCAAAGGCAATCGGCCGACGTACGCGACCGATTTTATCACGACCGACATCGAGAAAGTGACGTTCTTCGGCAACGTTCACATCGACAATATGATGACGACGCTGCTCGCCATGGGTAACGAGCTCTGGGTTCAGCGGAAGCGTCAGCACATTCTGGAAGCGCTGCTGGCCGAAAAGGGCGTCAAGCCCGAGGCCATCGAGAAGTACGTGGCGACGCCGGCGCAGGAGCAGGCCTGGGCCAAGGAGCGCGACGTCCTGGTCGCCCGGCTGTGGAGCCACCACGACAAGAACACCGGCGAATACAATTTCGCCTCCGACTGGAACGGAAAGTAAGGAGCACGACCATGAGCCAACTGTTCAATCGACGCTCGATGATGGGTATGGCCGGCGGCGCGCTGAGCGCGGCTTCGGTCCTCAGCTCGAGCCACGCCCACGCCAAGCTCAAGAACGATTTCGAACCGCGCGGCGGCGACGGCATCTGGGAACGCCTGCCCTCGCTCAATCTCGAGGCCTACGACGAAATGTCGACCTCGACCCGGAAATGGGTCAATGGCGCCTTGGCCCGCGCCGCGCAGCAGCGCGCCAACGAGCTGATGGTCAAGAACGGCATGAAGCCGGACCAGCAGATCAGCTTCGAGGACGCATCCAAACTGTTGTCGAACGACCCGATCATCGCCATGCGCGCATCAAGCTGGCAGCGGCTGCAGTGGCACATGTGGCAAGAACTGAAGCGCGAGTTCTACGACAACTACGACGCCTACATGTCGGAAATGGAAGCGACCGATAAAACCGGCCCCGGCACGCTCGAGCTCAATCCCGGCATCGAGCCCGAGTACACCAAGCACGAGATCCACATGCAGCCGGGCGGCTACACCGGCGATCCGTTCGCCGGACACCTTTATCTCTATGGCACCGCCAACTTCTACGTCGGCCAGAACTATCAGGACCAGGGCCACGCGGCGCTCGCCGCGGCGGTGCCGGTGCCGGCCGACGGAAAAGTGCGGCGCATTCTCGATGCCGGCTGCAGCTGCGGTCAACAGGTGGTGGCGTTGAAGCGCCGGTTCCCCGATGCCGAGGTATGGGGCGTCGACATTGGCGCGCCGATGGTGCGATACGCGCATATGCGCGCCGTCGACAACGGCGTCGATGTCAATTTCCGTCACGCTTTGGCCGAAAAAACCGGCTTCCCCGACGGCTACTTCGACATCGTCACCAGCTACATCCTGCATCACGAAGTGACCGAGCAGGCGACCTACGAGATCATCCGCGAGACCTCGCGGGTCCTGCGTCCGGGCGGCGTTTACTTCCCGGTCGACGTCTACACGATGCCGTCGCGCCGCGTGCTCGACGGCACGCCGATGCGCCGCATCCAGGACTGGATCACGTCGCGCTGGAACCACGAGCGGTGGTGGTACGACTACCAGCGCTCCGACTTCCTCGGCGAAATGCAGCGCTCGGGCTTCGCGCTCAACATGGATGGTCCCGAGGCCTCGGCCTATGCCGTCAATCTGTCGCAGGCCCGCGCCAGACAAACCTCGGGTCGCCCGCAGGCTTTGGGCGACATGTCGGGTCAGGGTGGCCAAAAGAACATCATGGGCACGAAGATCTGATTCTTCGCCTCTTCAGGATCAGGGCCTCACCTGCGGGTGGGGCCCTTTTTCTTTTGATTTTCTTGCGTTTCCCGCGGGTTTCGGCGCCTTGACGGGCGCCCGATCGAACGCCACATAAGTGGAGCCCACGCCGCTGCCGGGTGGGCCATTTTGTCTCGCTCGTCGAGGGGACCCATGACCCGCGTATCCGTGTTCTCGAGCCCGCTGTTGCTCGGCTTCGACCATATCGAGCGCGTGCTCGACCGTGTCGCCAAGACCGGCGCTGAGGGCTACCCGCCCTACAACATCGAGCAGACCGGCGAGCATCGCCTGCGGATCACGCTGGCGGTCGCCGGATTCGCCGATGAAGACCTTGGTGTCGCGATCGAGGACAACCAGCTGGTCATCCGCGGCAAGCAGCAGGATGACAGCTCCAATCGCGTCTACCTTCACCGTGGGATCGCCGCCCGTCAGTTCACGCGCAGCTTCGTGCTGGCCGAAGGAATCGAAGTGCGCGGCGCCGAACTGGTGAACGGTCTGTTGCACATCGACCTCGAACGACCGGTGCCCCAGCCCAAGGTCACCCAGATCCAGATCAAATCGAGCGCGCCGAAAAAGAAGCCCACCAAGACCATTGATGTCGAGCCGGATCATCTTAAATAAGTCGTGGGCGCTTTCGTCTGGGAGATTGCTATGACCGATCATCCAAAGACCTACGGCTCGCAGCCGGTCGATCTCGTCAAGCTCGGCTTGAATGAGATCGCCTACATCCGCCGCGCCGTGATCGACAATGTGCCGGTCTGGAGCATTCATGCGGCGACAGGTCAGCCGATCGGCGCCGCTCAAAGTTTCGATCAGGCCTGGGGCGCGGTGAAGCAGAACGATCTCGTTCCGCAGTGGGTCAACTGAAACCCGTTTTCATTGTCACTGACCGATCCACTAACTCAGGGTCACCCCGGACTTGATCCCTTAGGCGCTAAGAAAAGCATGACTTTTGCAGTATCCCGAAGATAATCACACCATACGCGTCGTCGACGGCGCGATCCGCGGCAAGACGGATCAGTTCGTCTACAAGTTCCGGAAGCCGAAGTAAGCGGCCCTGACGGACGAGGACCCTTAACCGCCGGATAACGGCGTCACCCCGGCCGCCGAGCTGCCTTCGCGCGTTGCGCTTCGGCGGACGCAGACTGAAACCCACCGAGGCCAATTGGCGTAGGCGGGGCCGGGGTCCCTGGGGAGGCGTACACCGACGTCACGACTTTGACGCCCGTTCTGGCTGCTGCGGGCCCACCCAGGACTGCACCGATTTCACAGATGCGCGCCGATTTGGTAAACCATGGCGGGCGCACCAAGTCCCTGTAGCTCAGCTGGATAGAGCACCAGATTCCTAATCTGGGGGTCGTGAGTTCAAATCTCGCCGGGGACGCCACTCTGCTTTTCTGAGCGAGCGGCTGTGCGAGCTTGGAAGAGCTCGTGCCTGATCGCTTGTCCTCCGAAGCCGCAAAATGGCGAAGGTGGAAACCCGCAGGGCGAAGGCGGGCTGGTTGAGGTTGTACTTCGACTCCGGGGCGACGATACGGGGTGGTTGATTTTTTCCGAAACGATTGAGCACAACCCTCGCCGTGACGAGCGGGATAGGTGTATGTCCCCTTTTCTTTTTTTATCGCCGCTTCGGTTGTGAGACGCATTGGGCAGGTGTGCGGGGGCGACCGCCCGCGCCTTAGCTCCCGACTCACGGTTGCCGTCGCGGGCCATATAGGGTATATCCCCATCCTATGGTTCACCTCCGTGATACGAAAGACGAGATTCTCGCGCGCATTCGGCGTATCGCCGGGCAGATCGCCGCACTCGAACGGGCCGTACAAAGCGGGGCCGAATGCAACGAGACGCTCCATCAGGTCGCCGGCATTCGCGGCGCCGTGAGCGGGCTGATGAGCGAATTGATCGAAGATCATATGGCCAATCACGTGGCCGCTCCGGGCCTTACGAACAAGAAACGGGCTGCCGCGGCTGAAGAGCTGTGTACGTTGTTACGCCGTCACGGCAGGTAGAGTAATGGCCGTTTTTAGAGAACTCACCGAGCCCGCCCACCTGCACGACTATCTCGGCGCGGCCCACGATACGAACGCGCGCCGGACACGGTGGGTCGTCGCATTAACCGCCGTCATGATGGTCGGAGAGATCGTTGCAGGTTACCTCACGGGCTCCATGGCGCTTCTGGCGGACGGGTTCCATATGGCTACGCACGCTGGTGCCCTCACCGTCGCAGCGTTCGCCTATGCCTATGCGAAACGGTATGCCCATGACCCGCGCTTCACCTTCGGTACCGGCAAAGTCGGTGAGCTTGCCGGTTTTGCTTCCGCCTTTGCGCTGGCTTTGATCGCGATAGGCATCGGCGTCGTGTCAGCGATCCGGTTGGCCCGGCCGATCCCCGTGAATTTCAGCGATGCCACCCTGATTGCTGTACTCGGCTTGATAGTCAATCTTGTCAGCGCCGCTTTGCTCGCTGGTGGGGGTCACCATCACGGCCACGCTCATCATAAACACCATGATTGGGCCGGACATGACCATGGCGGTCACGGACATGACAATAATCTGCGCGCCGCCTACGTTCATGTTCTCGCCGACGCGCTCACCTCCGTACTCGCGATAATCGGGTTGCTGGCGGGGCGATACCTTGGCTGGGTTTGGCTCGATCCATTGATGGGTATGGTCGCCGCCGCCGTCATCGGGCGCTGGTCTTGGGGCCTCATGGGCGATACCGCCCGCGTGCTGCTGGACACCGCCGATCCGCACTTATTCGAAGAAGTGCTGGAGTGCGTGGAGAAGCCCGGCGATGCCCGCGTTGTTGATCTCCATGTTTGGCAGGTTGGGCCTCAAGCTCATGCTGCTAGTGTTGTCGTGCGCGGGCCAATTGATGCAGAAGCCGTTCGCGACCGCCTTAAGCCCGTTCATGAAATCAAGCATCTGACCGCCGAGGTGGCTTGATTCCTCGGGCAAGGGCACCGTGGTGCGTTGACTCGAGATTTGTCCGACGGCATCGAATCGTCCTCGTGACCAGGCAAAGGAAGACCGACGCCATTGCGCCTTTTGGGGCGACAACGGTCTGGCAATTCTGTTGTCAATCAGCAGCGGATCGGCCACTTTGCGGGGGCTTGTCCGCTGAAACCTCAGGAGGCCCGCATGACATTCGTCGCACGCACCACGGCCCTGGCGGCCGCTGCCATCGAAATCCTGTTGACCCCCGCCACGGCGGCCGACGGCGTTGTCGCCAAGCGCGGGTACGTCGACAGCCGTTTCGGCCAAATCCACTACTACAGCTTCGCGCCCGCCGATGGGCCTGGCACGAAGACACCGATGGCCTTCTTCCACCAAAATCCCAAGTCTGCGGTTGAGTTCGAGCCGCTGACAAGCGAACTGGGCAAAGACAGATTGGTCCTCGCGTTCGACACGCCGGGGTACGGCATGTCCGATCGACCCGCCCATGCTCCGAACATGCAGGACCTGGCGGGGTCCATGGCGGACGCCTTGAAGGAACTGGGCTACGGCCGGCGCGGACGTCAGGTCGACGTGTTCGGCTTCCACACCGGCGCTTATATCTCGTCAGAACTGGCGGTGGCTCATCCAGAATTGGTGCGACGCGTTGTGCTGTCTGGGGTCGGCTATTACAGCGTCGAACGGCGCAAGCAGACGTACGACAATCTTCCCCGCGATGGCGTGATCCCCGAAGACGCGAGTTTCGTGGTACGGCGCTGGCACTCGGTGGTCAACAGCCGCACGCCCGGTATTCCCATTGAACGCGCGGCACGGATTTTCCTCGACGACATCCGCTCGCTCAATAAGTCGTGGTTCGCGTACAACGCGGTGTGGAGCTACGTGCCGGAGGACCGCATGCCCAAGATCACCCAACCGGTCTTGCTGTTGCAGCCGCACGAGATGCTTTTGAACGAGACCCGGGCGGTCAAGCGCGATCTGTTGCCCAAGGCAGACATGATCGAAATTCCGGGCGTCACCCGCGACGTTTTCGACACCGGGTCGATGGAGTACGCGCGGCATCTCCGCGAATGGCTCGATGCGAAGAGATAACCTGATGCTGGCGGATTTCGCGTTGCTCGCGACATGGGCAGATCAGCCGCCGCGTTAGGAAGTTTTGGCTCTGCAAAGATGTTGTGTCCCTGACATACAGACACGCCGTCGAAGACACTGATGCGTTCACCTGCGATGGCGTCATCTGCCTGCGCGGCGTGATCGCGCTCTAGACTCGCTGAGTCAGCTCGGCGCCTGGGCCGGACGATTTCGTTTTCGTGGCCGCGTCGTGCATATTTGGCCGCAATCACCGCCAGGAGTTTCGCATGATCACTTTCCCCAGCTTACCGAAATTGCTGACGGGGCGGGCTTCGTCCGTTTGCGTTGCGATGACCTTTGCCGCCGCGATGATACCAACAGCGAACCTTGCACAAACTGCTGAAGAGATCGCCACGGCCAGGGACGAGATTTGGGCCAAGGAGTTGAAGATCTACACCTACGAGGAGCGCAATCTTGGCGGCGATTTTTATTTCAACACCTCTGCCAAAGGTTATTTGGCCTGGACCTATGGTTCACCGAAACCGTTCCGCAAGCCGAGTGAACCACCAAAACCGCTGACGACGCCCACCGAGGAAGTCATCACGCCGGAGTTCACCGACTTCAGTTTGCAAGGCGACACCGCCATCCTTTATTACACCAACCATCGCACCAGGCTGAGAGACGGCACGCCGGTCGATCAATACTTCGCTAACATTCACGTTTTCGTTCGTGAGGGCGCTGACTGGAAGCTCCTCGCGTCCATGTCGCGCCTGGAAGATCCCAAGGCGAAGTGAGTGTCGACTGTGTCGGCGTTCGCCGCCGCCCATATCAACATCGCGGAGCAGCCGGCGCGGTGCTCATTCTCGCCGATGAAACGGATTGTGCGTTTGACCGGGTCGCGCATGAAGGGCTCGCCGGCGTGGCGCCCCGCAGCCCGGCTTATTTCCGTAACCAGCTCCAACACGTCGACCTCGGCCGCAAGTTGTTTGATGTCGTTGTGCCAACTGAGTTGCGAAATCGACCCGGCCTTCAGTACACGGGCGAGCTCATCCTGTCGATCAATCCACCGCTTTGCAGTTAGTCGACCACCGATCACGCCATTGGCGCGTGCCTCGCGCAGCAAGGCGAATGTGGAGAACGCCGCCAGAGCGTGATTGGAGAGGAATGATCGGCGATTCATGAGAGTCCCCGCTTTTGGGCTGCCGGAACGAGCGTAGCAAAGTATCCCGGAGGGCAGGACCAAATTGCGGTCCGCTTCATCTGAAGTTCGGTTTCCGGCTGCTTGGCAGCAGCGTCACCCGGCAGTGGCCGAATCTGACCAAGTGGACTATACCCCGCCTCAATTCCGCCGGCGGCCCCAGACTTTTCACCCGGGGCCGGCCGCATCACAGATGAAGGTTCCCGCATTTGCCATTTCCACCGACCGCTGCATCTCTTGCGCGCGCCCTGACGGAGCGCGACTTTATCGACCCGACCGCCGTTCAAAGCGCGGTCCTCGCTCCTGATGTCGCCGATCGTGATCTGCTGGTGTCGGCGCAAACGGGCTCCGGCAAGACCGTCGCGTTCGGATTGTCCATCGCGGCGACGCTGCTGAATGGCGCGGACAAGCTGGGCCGTGCCGACGATCCGCTCGCGCTGATCGTCGCACCGACGCGCGAGTTGGCCTTGCAGGTCCAGCGCGAACTCATGTGGCTCTATCGGCATATCGACGCCCGGATTGTCGCCTGCGTCGGCGGCATGGACCCGCGTGCCGAGAAGCATCTTCTTCGTGCCGGCTGCCATGTCGTGGTCGGGACGCCCGGCAGGCTGCGCGACCATCTCGAGCGCAGCAATCTGGTGGTCAGCGGCTTGAAGGCCGTCGTGCTGGACGAAGACGACGAGATGCTCGACCTCGGCTTTCGCGAAGACCTTGAGTTCATCCTTGAGACCACGCCAAAAGGCCGCCGGACGCTGATGTTCTCGGCAACGCTGCCGCGCGACATTATTGGTCTTGCGAAGAAATACCAGAACGACGCCTTTCGCATCGAGGCCACTGGCGCCGCGCGCGCCCATGCCGACATCGAATACCGCGCCATGCGCATCGCGCCACAAGACTCAGTCCATGCCGTCGTCAATGTGGTGCGCTTTGTCGACTCGCCGGCAACGCTGGTGTTCTGCAATACGCGCGATGGTGTTCGTCACCTTCATGCAACACTCATCGAACGCGGTTTCTCGGCCGTCTCGTTGTCGGGCGAATTGGGCCAGCACGACCGTAACCACGCGCTGCAGGCCCTGCGCGACGGCCGCGCGCGAATCTGTGTTGCCACCGACGTCGCGGCGCGTGGGATCGATCTGCCCAATCTAGGCTTGGTCATTCATGCCGATCTGCCGCACGACACCGAGACGCTGCAGCATCGCAGCGGGCGTACGGGCCGCGCGGGCCGCAAGGGCGTGAGCGTTCTGTTGATCACGCCGCAGCACCGGCGCAAGGCTGAGCGCCTGCTCGGGCATGCCAATATCAAGGCCGCGTGGGTCAACCCGCCGACGCCCGATGCCATTCGTCAGATCGATAATCAGCGCCTTCTCGAAAGCATTCTATCGGCCGAGGCCGGTGACGCCGATGACCTCGCGCTGGCGAAGCAGCTTCTCGAAAGGCGCACGGCCGAGGATGTCGCGGGCGCGCTGGTGCGCATTTATCGCGCCCGCTTGCCCGCGCCCGAGGACATGGTCGACACCGCCATTCCAGGCCCGCGCGAACCGCGCACCGGCCTCGCCAGCGCGGTGTGGTTCCGGCTCGACCTCGGGCGTCAGCGCAAGGCCGATCCCAAATGGTTGATCCCGGAGATCTGCCGCCAGGGCGGCATCACCAAGCGCGCCATCGGTGCAATCCGCATTTTCGACGAGGAAACCAAGTTCGAGATCGACGCCGAAACAGCGGACGCGTTCGCCGCCAAAGTGGCGAAGGTCACGCGCGGCGATATCGTTATCACGAAGTCAGAACCGCCCGCGGGCGGCGGCCATGTCCGTCGCACACCGTCGCACCACGCCAAGTCACGTCACGCCGACAAGACATACTGGAAGCCGCGCGCCAAGGGTGGACGTGACGACGCGTCGGAACGGGCCGACCGTGGCAAGCCACGCTGGGCGGCGAAGGGTAAGCACGCTGGAAGACCGGGCGGACTTCAGAAGCAGCAAAAACCGCTGAAGCGCGACAGCTAGCCGGATGCTGTCGCCGGGCGCCGGCAAATTTCCTCTCCAGGCGCAGTCGCCGCCCGCTGGCAGGCCCGAAAACCATCGTGTAGTCTGCGCGCGCAATCGGGCTGTACGCGGACCTCGGGGGAATTTCGATGACCGATCTTGGATACGACCTCTTCATCGTTCTGCATCTTCTGGGCTTTGTTTACTGGCTCGGCGGCGACGTCGGCGTGTTTTATTCGAGCGGGTTTGTGGTCAATCCCAAGTACTCGGTGCAGACGCGGACGGTCGCGGCGAAGATCATGATGGATCTCGATCTGATCCCTCGGATCTGCATGACCTGGATGCTGACCATCGGCGCCCAGTTGGCCAGCATGCAGGGCGTCGATCACTACCCGGGACAAATGATCGCGCTGTGGGTGCTCTCGCCGCTGTGGTGCTTCATGGTGATTTATATGCACTTCAGCCACGGCAGCCCGTTGTCCAAAGCCATGGGGCCGATCGACTTCTGGTTAAGGCGCATCTTGATCGCCGGCATTATCGCATCTGTGATCTACACCATTGCCACCGGCCGGCTCGATACCACGCCGTGGCTGACAGCAAAGGTCGCACTGTTCGCATATTTGATTTTTGCCGGCGTCATGATCCGCCGTCATCTGCCGGGCTTCATCGTCGGCCTCACGGCGCTGGCCAAGGGTTCGATCAACGACGACGAAAATGCCCAGATGAACAAGGGGCTGAGCGGCGCACGGCCGTGGGTGCTATCGATTTGGGTCGTGGTGTTTCTCGAAGCCGTTCTTGGCGTCGTGAAGCCAGGCAATGAGCTGGCGTTGAAATTTGCGGCTTTGTTTTAGGGAATCACCGTCAGGCCTCATTGCTTCAAAAGCGCTGTTCAAAAGCGGTTCGGCTGCCGCGTGCAAAGCCGGCCTTTTCGTAGAAGGCGAGCGTGCTTTCCTTTTTGCTGCCGGTCGACAGGACGACTTTGTAGCAGTTCGCCGCGCGGGCATGGCGCATGGCCGCGGCAAGAATCGTGGTTTCAAAACCCCGCGCCCTGAACTCGGGGTGCGTCACGACATTCTCGATAACAGTCCAGGGCCGGCCGTTACGGGCGAGATTTGGAACGATCACGAGGGTGCAGGTCGTGACTGCTTGCTCGGCGACCTCGCCCAGAAACACCGTCACGCCACTTGCATTCAGTATGTCGCGCCAAATCCGAAGCGCCTCCGCGTCAGACAACGCCGGATCTTCGGGCGAGAGAAAGCGATAGAGGGCGATGATTCGCCCCAGGTCGTCGTGCCGGGCGGGGCGCGTTTGCAGGTCAGGCGGCATGTTCTAACCGTGAGGTTCGAGTGCTTCGAGGTTTTTGGCGATCCTTCTTTGAGTGCGATCCGGCGCCAGAGGGCGGTCGTGACGCGGCGTCAACTGGATGCCACGAACTCCTCCGGCGACAGGACTGGGATGGCGAGAAGCGGGAAGTCACGAGGATTGCGCGTGATCAGATGTGTGGCTTTGGACGCGAGCGCGGCCGCGGCTTGAAGGGCATCTTCAAAATCGTTCCAGCCCAGCGCCAGAGCCTGCGAAAGCACATGGTGGTCGACTGAGGCGGTCTCAACGAGATTCAGCAGATCAACGATAGCCGCCCGCGCTTTGTCCTTGCTGAGATGTTTGGCCAAGAGATAGTAGATCGTGGTGACGCTGTGCGCGGCGACCACTCCCACGACTCGTGGCTTGTCGATCACGGCAAGAACGCGCGCGCTGGCCCTCCAATGTGGCTCCCGCTTTGCCAACACGTCGAGCAAGACGTTGGCATCGAGAAACAGTCTCACAGCCGATACTTTCGCCGCAGATGGCGGCGATGATCCTCGACCGATGCCGTGCCTGGCAGGATGCCGGCGAGAGCCTTGATCGACGACGGAAGATCGCTCGGCGCTTCCTCAGGCAATCGATCGAACATCTGCGATACAAGTCGAGAGACGCTGGTCCCGTGACGCTTGCTGTATCGTTTCGCCCGCGCGGCGGCGGCCCGATCGACCAGCAGCGTCAATTTGGTGGATGCCATGGCACGGCCTGTATACGTATAATGCGATACGATATCATACGTACAGGCGCGCATGACGGCAAGGGGTTCAGAACGTGACCATCCGCGCACTTTTGGTAGATGCGGACGGCGTGATTCAGCACGCCACCCAGGACTGGTCGTTGGGGTTCGAACCGCTGCTTGCCCCGGAATAGCGCGACCGTGTTCAGCAATTCACAACCGATATCTTCGCGGCCGAGAGCAAATTTCTCGTCCGACCGCATGGCTTTATGGATGAACTCACAGCCACTCTGCAGAAGTTGGGACTGTCAGAAAAAGCGGCCGACGTTCTCGATGTCATGCTGTCGATCAATGTCTATGACGATCACATTGCAGTTTTTCAGGAGCTGCGACGTCGGGGAGTCGTTTGCCACGTTGCCAGTAATCAGCAGGCCGCGCGCGCGCAGTTCATGTCCGAGACCTTGGACTACCAATCATTGTTCGACGGCGCGTTCTATTCCTGTTTTGTCGGCGCCGCGAAACCAGATGAAGCGTTCTTTCGTCGGGCCCTCGCCGCACTCCGATATAATGCCGCGTCCGTGTTGTTCATCGATGATCGCGAAGCCAACGTGGCGGCGGCGCGGGCGGTTGGGCTAAAGGCCGCCCAATTTGATGGGGCGAACGGCGTGACTAATCTCATGGACCGCGAGCACGATCGTGGCGCCACCGGATGAAAGCGACAATCGCCCGTGCGCTAGATCGGTTGCCCGGATCGCCCGCGCCTCGGCGCCGCGCCGTTCGATCGCTCGATTGGCCATAAATCCGCAGATCAACAGGATGTAGGTGAATGCGTCCTTGGTGAATTCGTATACAAGGCTCGCCGGCGCCAGCAGGTCAAATTCGTACTCGTAGCCGACAATAGCCGGAAACAGCGCAATACGCGTACTCCACATCAGTGCAACGTGGATGAGCGAAAACGCGACACACGCCAATACATGGCTGGCAAACGCAATGCGCCACGCGCCGGCAGTCAGCGGGGCTCGATCCACGACCAGCCGCAAGCCCTGCACAAGCGCCAGAATGGCGCCATGGGACGTCGCTTCCAGCGTCCAGACATGGGCGAGGCTCAGACCCAAACCGGCACGGGATGCTTCCGTCGCTTCGGTCATGCCTTGAGTTACCAAAGAAGCGGCGATCAAGAGCGCGGCCATCCACAACGTGCGCCGATCCGCCTGGCGATCAGCCTCGCTGTGCAGTGGGCTCAATAGTGGAGAGGGCATGGAATTGAACGAATCGGGCATAGCGTGAGACTAGGCCGCGAAGCCCCGGCCATCCATAGCTCCCCGCCGCTGGTCACGGCAGGCCGCCGCCGGTCAATGGCGCCGTGACAAACCGCGAGGGGTTGGGCACGTAGTCCGCCCACAATCGAATACCACCATCGAATCAGGAACAATCGTTGAGAACATGAAAACTTTGAACACTTTTCCGAAAATCCCTGCAGGCATCGCTTTTGCCATGTCGATCGCCTCGCCGCTTGCGGCCGCCGACCCGCACTTTGACGGACCTTATGTCGGCCTCGACGCCGCGCGCCAGAACACAATTGCCGGTGCCTTGGTGGCGGGAATTGACACCCTTGCGCAGTCAACCCGAAGCGTCGCCTCGATCAATGCCGGTTATCGGATGGCTTTTTCAGGCGGTGTCGTGGCGGGCGTGGAAAGGAACTATGGCCTCACCGACGGCGATCTGAAGCTCGACGACACCGCTAACAGGCTCACGATCGATTATGCCAATAGCCGTCAGTATGGCTTTGGCATTCAGGGTGGATATGCCTTCGGCGCCGAGTCCGGGACTCTTGTTTTCGCATATCTGTCCGAAACCAAGCGCAGCTTCGATGTGACGATTCGCAGGCCGCTTGGCGTTGGAACTCAGCGGGACAAGCAGCGCCTGTTGCGATATGGCGTGGGTCTCGAGCAGCAGGTTTCCGGTGCTTTTTCCATCCGTGGGCTGATCGGGCTCTCGCGGGCAGACTTCGGCAGTCGGCGAACCAACATCGACCCCAGCGACAAAGTCGACCTTGCCTTCGGCGTAGCTTATCAGTTCTGAAGCGAACCGCCGGTTTCCAATCCGCTCGATCGTTTGCGGCTGGGTTCCGCCCTGTTGCAACAAAACGATCAACTGTTGCCGGCATGGCGCCGAAGGGGATCGAGCAGATCGTGCCTCAGAATTTCCGTGCCCAGCGGCCGGGCGGCGCCCGCATCGTGACCGCAGCACGCCCGGTGTAACACGCCGACAAACGTGCGCCCTCAGCGGCCAGGAGGCGAGATCGCTTCCTGACCGCTTTCTTTGTAACCTCACACCCCGAACGCACGGTCACGCGACAACAAGCGACAGAGGAGAGATGACATGCTGGGTGAAATCATTGCCGTCACGATTTCGGTCGCGAGCCTTGGGCCAATGGAGCGGGCCTACGGCGACCACCTCGACTACTCGGTCGTCGCCCGCGGGAAAGTCGCAGCGCCCGTCGCCGAAGCGTGGGATGCGCCTCAGGTGGCGGGCAACGACTACATCCTGATGCGCCCCGAAAGCGGCGCACCGCACGATCTCCGATTTGTCGTCACCGCGCCCTATCCCGAGTACCAGCACATGCGCTCGACCGGTTGGAACGCGGCCGAACTTCTGGTTCAGGATCCGGACGCCCTGGCCGAGAAACTCAAAGATTCTGCGTTTCGAATCGTCGGACCGCCACGCGCGCTCTCCAGCGGCAACACCAAGGCGATGCAGGTGGTGGGCCCGGCCGGCGAGCTCCTGTACCTCACCAATCCTGAAGGTGCCGGAAACGAGGCCAAGTCGTTTGTCGATCGCGTCTTCATTGTCATCAATGGCGCCAAGGATTTGAACCAGCTTATTGGCTTCTATCGCGACAAGATGGGCAGCAAAGTGGGCGAGCCCTTTCCGATCAGGCTCAGCGTGCTGAACCGGGCTTATGGTTTTGATGTCGAGCGCAGGCACCCGATCACGGTGGCGCGGCTCGGCGGCACGCCCTTCAGCGTCGAGCTCGATCAGTTTCCGCCGGAAGCCACCGCGCGCGACGGCCGGCCCAACGACCTGCCGCCCGGCATTTCGATGATCAGCTTTGCGGTCGAGAGCCTGGAGGCGGTCAAGGAACCCTTCATCCATCCGCCGGTAACGGTCGCCGATGCGCCCTACAACGGGCGCCGTGCCGCCGTGATCAAGGGGCCAAGCGGCGAGCTGATGGAGCTGATCGAAACAGGCAAGCGTTGAGATCGGAGTGGTTTAGGTGTCAGACACGTAAGCCACGCATTCTCGCGCCCCGCGCCGGCGATGCGCGGAATCCTGCAACATCTGCTTGTTCATTCGCGCCAGGGCGGGAATGTCGTCCGCGGTGGCTGGTCGAAACCCGAGAGTCCCCATCGCCATGTCGCGCCTATTGCGTCTTCTCGGGTGTCACCCTTAACAGCAGGCCATTGGTCGGGTGATCGGTCAGCACGTAAAGTGCACCGTCAGGGCCGAAGGCGACGTCGCGGATGCGGCGTTTTTGGTCGGCGAACAACGTCTCCTGCTCAATCACTTTTGCGCCCTCGACCTTGACCCGCATGATGCGCTGGCCGGACAGCGCACCGACGATGAGATCGCCCTCCCACGCGGGCCATTGGCAGCTACGGCATTGAGTCATGCCCGAGGGTGCGATCGACGGGGTCCAATGGAGGATGGGTTGCTCCGTGCCCGGGAACTCCTGGAACGGCGACACGTAGGCGCCGGAGTAATCCATGCCATAGGTGGCGAGCGGCCAACCGTAGTTCGCGCCCGGCTTCAGCAGGTTGATCTCGTCGCCGCCATAAGGACCGTTTTCGTTGGCGTAGATGATGCGCTGAACCGGGTCGTAGACGGCGCCGATCATGTGGCGATGGCCATAGGTGTAGATCTCGGGCCGTTTGTCGGAAGCGTTGGCGAAGGGATTGTCGGTCGGTACTTTGCCGTCCTTGTAGATCCTGATGAATTTACCGAGAAGTGAGTCAAGCCGTTGCGCCTTGGCGCGGGTATCGCCGCCGTCGGCAATCGACATCAACAACGTGCCGTCGCCGAGGAACGTCAGGTAGCCGGCCCACAGCCTCTCGTCGGCATTGGTCGGTTCGATTTCAAGAATTGTCTGAAGATTTTCGAGAGCCCCCTCGCCCACCTTGGCTTTGGCGACCACCAGTGGCCACGGTTCGCGATCACCGGCCGCATATGAGAGGAAAATCTCTGATGTTGTGGCGAAATCAGGATCAACGACGATATTGGCCAGGCCGCCCAACTGGGTCGCGAAAATTTTGGGCGCGTTGGCGAGGGGCGTCTGATGCAGGCGACCGTCGCGAAACACCAGGATGCGACCAGCTTTTTCGCCGATCAGGGCGTCGCCGTTGGGCAGCATCGCCAAGGTGTGGGGCGCTTTGAGATCGCCGGCGAGCGTCTCGACCTTAAGCGGTGACGCGGCCGACGCGACATGGACTGCCGCAATCAATCCGGCGATGGCGGACGCTGCGATCATGGTGCGGGTGATTCCGTGCGACGGATAACCGCGGCGAATGCGAGCCCGGCGAGAATTCCGGCGACGACCTGGGCGGCCATGCCGTCGAGGCCCCGGGTTCCGGCAAAGAGAGTGTTGGGGGCATTGACGTTGATGATCTCGATCATGGCGACAAGCCCGACCGCCCCGGCAACGCCGGCGACCAGCGCGAGCGGTAATTTGATAAATCGTGCGACGGCCATTGCCGCGGGAAAGGCGATCAAAAACGCAACTGCCAGATTGGCGCCGTACCAGACGTACTTTCCGCCAAACGCCAGCCCCTTCAGATCATGGGCGATGACGGTGAACCACGTGCCGGCGCTCAGCTCGGCGCCCATCGAGGCAAGCTCGCGCAGAACAAAAATCGACTGCGCGACGGCGCCGAGGCCATAACCGATCAGCGTGCCGATCAGCCAGGCCGCCGCAAACCGCGCGGCTACGCGAGCCATCACGCCGCCGGCACCGCGCGCATCGCCGGTAGCGGCAGATGACGCGCGCCGAACAGAACCACGATTGGGATCACCATCAACCAGGCGTGCATGAACCAGAAATCGGCGCCGGACATTTCGCCGAGCAGGCCTCCCAAATAACCGACAAACATGTTGTCGAGAAACAGATGGAGATAGTAGGTGGCGATGAGCCGGCCGCCGTAACCTTTTGGCGCCGACCGTGAATTAAGCGCGAGACCGACCGGCAGTACGTTGGCGAAGCCGAGATCGTTGACGAAGTGAAACGCCATCGCCCAGACAATCGACACCGGCTGACCGGTCGACGCGGTGACCATCGAGGCAACGCCCAGGATCGCCGGCGCTCGGCCGGAAAGCTCGGACGACCCAGCAGATAAATCACGAGGCCAATCACCATCCCGACACCGGCGGCGCCAAAGCCCCAGTGCCAGCCAACGGTCTGACCCAGCGTGCCGCAGATGAGCGGCGAGATGATCACCGCGATCTGAATGCCGAGATAGTAGATTTGAAACGCCGTAGCACGGCGCGGATCACCGATACGATATAGCTCGCCAACTTGAGCCGCGATGTTGCCCTTGAAACAACCAACGCCCAGAAGCAGCGCCAGTAATGCGAACAGAAAGCTGACTTCGAAGGCCATCAGGAAGTGGCCGATGGCCATCAGGCTGGCGCCGATGGTCACGGTCGCCGTGCGGCCGAGAACGCGATCCGCCAGCCAGCTGCCGGCCAAGGGCGTGACATAGACGAACCCCGCATAGAAACCGTAAGTGGCAGAGGCAAGCGCTTGGCCCGACAGCGCATTGCCGTTGATCGCTTCAAGCAGCTTCTGAAACCAGGCGAACCCAAGAACATTGCCCTGGTGCTCGGGCAGCAGCAGGTACTGCGTCATATAAAGGACAAGCAGCGCCTGCATGCCGTAGTAGGAAAACCGCTCCCAGAACTCGGCGGCCGAGAGCCAACCAAGGCCAATGGGATGGCCAAGGAAGGCGGTGTCGCTCATTTTTGGTGTGCTCATCGCGATATGAGGTTTTCGCTCAGGACATGTGCCGAATGGATACTACGGACAGGGATCTAGGCCCGGCTAGCCAAAAATGTCGATGGCGCAGACTTGCATGAATACTGATTATCAGTAGTATGGGATCAGGCCGCCGCAATGGAATTCGAATGGGACGCTGCGAAGGAGCGGGCGAATCGACGAAAGCACGGCGTCGGTTTTCGGATCGCGGCGCGGGTGTTTTTGGATCCCTATGCCCTTGCGTTTGACGATCAGGCGGATTTTGACGAGCTGCGTTTCAACGCAATTGGAATGGCGTCTCGTTTGTGACCTATACGTTGAGGGCCGCCGTAGTCCGCATCATCTCCGCCAGAGGAGCGACGCCGAATGAAAAGAAAAAGTACCACGAAGTTCAGGCTTGATACGAAGCGGCCACCCAAGGCCGATTGGCGGCGGTTTGACTCGATGACCTCCCAAGATCGGTACCGTGCGGCGGAATCCGATCCTGACAGCGCGCCGGCAAGCAAGGCGCAGCTGGCGCGGGCGCGCCGCGTCCCCATGGTTCACGCCCTCCGTCAGGAACTAAAGTTGACCCAGGAAGAATTCGCGGCTCGCTTCCATCTACCCCTTGGTACTATCCGCGACTGGGAGCAAGGCGCTCACCTTCCCGACCGCGCCGCACAGGTGTTGTTGAAAGTCATAGCGCACGAGCCTGATGCCGTCGTGCGTGCATTGAAGCAGTGAATGCCAAGATCGCTGGAGCTCCCGCATGAGCCACGATGACCATGATCACGACCATGATCACGACCATACCGATCCGCCAGCGGAGACGGCGCTTCGGGTCAAGGCGCTTGAGACCTTGCTCACGCGGCGCGGCTATGTCTCGACCGAGGCGCTGGATGCCGTGGTCGACATGTTCGAGACCAAAGTGGGCCCGCGCAACGGCGCGCGCGTCGTCGCCAAGGCCTGGGCCGACCCTGCCTACAAGAAACGCCTGCTGGAAAGGCCGACTGAAGCCATCGCCGAATTCGGCTTCATCAACCGCCAGGGCGAGCATATGCGCGTGGTTGAGAATACACCGCGCGTTCACAACGTCGTCGTCTGTACGCTGTGCTCCTGCTATCCGTGGCCGGTGCTGGGGCTGCCGCCGGTCTGGTACAAATCGTCGGCCTATCGCGCCCGCGTCGTGATTGAGCCGCGGGCCGTGTTGTCGGAATTCGGCCTGAAAGTTCCTGAGGACGTGGAAGTTCGGGTGTGGGATTCGACCGCCGAGCTTCGCTATATGGTGCTGCCCGAGCGTCCTGCCGGCACCGACGGCATGGGCGAAGAGCAGCTTGCGGATCTGGTGACGCGCGATTCCATGATCGGCACGGGCGGGACACGCACGCCATGAACGGTTTGCACGACGTTGGCGGCATGCATGGCTTCGGGCCGATCGAGATCGACCCCAACGAGCCTGTGTTTCATGCGCCTTGGGAAGGCCGCGTTTTTGCGATGGCGCTTGCCATGGGGGGCCATTTCAAGATTCCGCTGGATCGCAGCCGGTTCTTGATGGAGTCGGTCGCGCCGATCGACCGCGTCGCCCTTGGTTACTACGAGCGCTGGATGAACCGCCTGTTTCAGGTCAGCGAGATGCGGGACATTCTCAGTAAGGACGAGGTTCGCGTTTGCAAAGCGGGGACAACGCCTGAGACCGGCAGCGTCCGCGCCAAGGCATTGACGCGCGCCGATCTCGAAGGGTTGTTCAACACCATCCGCAGTTCCAGCCGTCCGATCACGGCGCGGGCCGCATTCAGGATTGGCGATAAGGTGCGGGCCAAAGTGATGAACCCGACCGGTCATACCCGAATTCCACGATATGTCCGGGGCCGCATGGGCGAGGTGATTGGCGATCACGGCGGTCACGTGTTCCCGGATACCAATGCGCTCGACCCGCCGCGTGAAGATCCATGCCGTCTGTACACCGTCAAGTTCGCCGCAACCGAGCTGTGGGGCGCCGAGGTCAACCGCCGCGATTCGGTCTGTGTCGAGTTGTGGGAGCGCTACCTTGAGCCGCTCTAAGGAATTCGCGGCACTGGTCCCCGACGGGCTCAAGACCGGTGGCGATCCGGTATTCGCCGAGCCCTGGCAGGCCGAAGCCTTTGCCATGACCGTGACCCTGCATCAGGCTGGCTGCTTTACATGGTCTGAATGGGCCGAGACGCTGGGCGCAGAAATCAAGCATGCCGGCGCGGACGATGCCGGCGGCGCCAGGTACTACGCGTTCTGGCTTGCGGCGCTGGAGAAACTGGTGACCGCCAAGGGTCTGGCGTCACGCGGCGACATTGACGATATGGCTGCGGCCTGGCGCGACGCCTATCTGCACACGCCGCATGGCAAGCCGGTCGAATTGCCCGCGGCCTGAAATCCGATGGGTTTTCGCTTCGATCCGCGCTTTCGTGCGTTATTTTCGCTGATACTCGATCCTGGGGATGCGTCGTGAGCGTGAAAATTCATCGTCGAGCGTTTCACGGCTTTGCGGCGGGCGCGGGTGTTGCCGCGCTGTCAGGCCAAACGTGGGCCGCCACCAGTAAGTTCGCCATGATCACGCCGATCCAGCATCTGATCGGTTATGCCCCCTCGATGAATGCCGAAGTCGGCGGCCACTTTCGCCGGTACGGCCTCGAGGGCGACATCGTCGGCGGCGCCAATGCGCCGATGGCAGTGCAGCAAACGGTGGTGAAGCGCGTCGATGTCATGCGTGGCGCCGGCACCGACGTGGCGACCGCCGTCGCCAATCAAGGTGCGCCGCTGCGGGCGATTGGCACGATCTATCAGGCGAGCTCGTTCATTGTCATCAGTCAGGCATCGCGGCCGGTGCGTGCTGCGCGCGATTTTAACGGCATGACGGTCGGCGTCCCGGGGCGGAAAAGCGGGTCCGAACAGGCGCTCGACCTGCTGCTGCTGGGCGCCGGGCTCGATCTGGATATCGCCAAGCGCGAGTCCGTCGGCAACAGCCTCGGCGCCTGGGGTCTGATGCGAGCGGGGCGGATCGATGCCGCGGTCTTGAGCGTCAGCGCTGCCGTGCAAATTCAAGACGCGGGCGAAGATCCGGTGCTGTGGCCGGTCGAGGAGTCGTATAAGGCGCCGGGCCAGGTCTATGCCATGCACCGCGATCGCCTGGCCGCCGAGCCTGAGTTCCCTGTGCGGTTTCTGAGAGCGATCCGGGATTCCATGACCGAGCTGCGTGCGTCACTGGCCAACGGCAGCGCGCTCGACATCGTGAAGCGTATGGCCGAGCGTTATCCCATCGTCGGAAAGGACAACCCGCGCTTTCTGGTCAAGGCCATGACCGAGGAAATCAAGCTGTGGCTGTCCGATGGCGAGGAGAACCAACTTCGCAACATGCCCGAGCGCTGGAGCAGCATGGTGGCGAGCATGGTCAAGGCGGGCATCATCAAACCGGTTGATGCGACATCACTGTACACAAACGAATATGTCGACCAGCTCGGCTAAATCGGCCTACGAAATCGAGCTCGATGCGGTCGAGAAGCGCTTCACCGCGCCGGATGGCACGGTTCACGCGGTTGCGACGACGTCACTCAACATCGGCGCGCGCGCGTTTGTCGTCCTGCTGGGACCTTCGGGCTGCGGCAAGACGACCTTGCTGCGGATGGCGGCGGGCCTGATCCGACCCAGCGCCGGCGAGGTGCGCGTGCGCGGACGTTCTTTGTGGTCCGGCGAGACGCGCGACGACGCGGCCGTGCAGGACCTCGGTATCGTCTTTCAGGACGCGAACCTGTTTCCGTGGCTATCGATTGCCGAGAACATTGCTCTGCCGTTGGCGCTCCGCGGCGTCGCGCCCGATGCGCGCCAGGCCAAAGTGAGCGAGCTGATGTCGCTCGTCGGCATCGCCGGCTTCGAGAAGCGCTGGCCGCGCGAGCTCTCGGGCGGCATGCGCCAGCGCGCGGCGATTGCCCGCGCCCTCAGTTATGATCCCGAAATTCTTCTGATGGACGAGCCCTTCGGCGCCCTCGATGCTTTGACCCGCGATCAAATGAATTTGGAAATTCAGCGCATCTCGGCAAGCCGTGGAAGCACGGTGTTATTTGTCACGCACGCGATCTCGGAAGCCGTGTTCCTGGCCGATCGGGTGATTGTGCTATCACCGCGCCCTGGGCGGATCAGTGCGTCGATCGACGTCACCTTTCCACGCCCACGCGATCTCGATCTGCAATCAGCGCCGGCGTTCCAAGACATCGTGCGCGATCTGCGCCACCGGCTGGAGGGCATGGCATGAACGGCTGGCATAAATATTTCCTGTGGATCACCACGCCGCTTCTGACCGTCGCGTTGATCGCCGCCTGGCAAATCGCGGTCGATGTGTTCGAGGTCTCGAAGTTCATTATTCCGAGACCGATCGAGGTGTGGAATGGACTGATCAGGTTGCTCGGTCAGGATGAGACCTATGCGCACACCTGGACCACCATTTACGAAGCCTCGGCCGGTTTCATTTTGGGGTCGCTCGCCGGCATCATGATCGGCGCCGTTCTC
>VGEM01000002.1 GCA_016869315.1 Alphaproteobacteria bacterium
CAGGCTCGGCTTTGGCGGTTACGCCGACTATGCCATCAGCGGCGTCAAATTTCTGCTGGAGCTCGACCCGCGCATAGACCTCAAGACCGGATGCGTCTATCGCGGTTGTTCCTTTACGGCCTGGCACGGCCTGTTCAAGGCCGGCCGGTTGCAAAAAGGCGAGACGGTTCTGGTGCACTCGGCGGCCGGCGCGATCGGCATCATGGCAACTCAAATTGCCAAGAGTGCCGGGTGCAGCGTGATCGGGCTGTGCGGTGGCGCGGCCAAGATCGAATATGCCCGGCCCTTCGGCGCCGACGCGCTTATCGACTACACAGCCCCTGGCTGGGGCTCGTGCGTGATGGATGCCACGGGCGGGCGCGGGTGCGACGTCATCCTTGATGGCAACGGCGGGCCCAATGCCGAGAAGAACATCTCGATCGCGGCCAAGCTCGGTCGGGTCGTTTACATCGGCGCTACCGCCGGGAGTTATCCACAGCCAACGCAGATCCCGACCCTGATCTTCAAGAACATCTCCATCGCCGGTATGAACCTGGCGCCGATCGAGGACCCGCCCGGCAGCTCTACGGATCGCGAGATCATCGATGCCATCGCCACCGGGCGCTGGCAGGCACCGATTTCCGAGGTCGTCGACGTGGAAAACGTCGCCGATTTGCATCGTCGTCTTGAGGCAAGACGGGTGATGGGCCGCGCGGTGGTCAGAGTCTGTGGCGACATCGGATAAAGGGCGGTGCTGCTTGCGCGGTCACGCGAATCCCCTTACGTTCCGCGACAAAACAAGAGCACTTCGGGGACGCGTGTGGAGTCGGAAGTTCTGATTTTAGCCGCGACGGCTGCGTCGATTGGCGTGGTCCACACGCTGCTCGGCCCCGACCATTATCTTCCGTTTATTGTGCTGGGCCGCGCCCGGTCATGGAGCCGGACCAAAATCGCGGCTCTGACCATGGCCTGCGGTCTCGGCCATGTCGCGGGCTCAGTTCTGATCGGGGTTCTCGGCATCGTCTTCGGCATTGCTGTGTCCGATCTGACGCTGTTCGAGGGCGTGCGCGGTTCGATGGCCGCCTGGGCCGTGCTTGGCTTCGGGATCGCATATTTGATTTGGGGCCTGCGCCGCGCCGCGACCGGGACGCCGCACGTCCATTTGCATCGTCATGCCGACGGCACGTCACACGCGCATACCCACAGTCACCGCGATGCTCACGCGCATGCTCACGAAGCGACGTCGGGCGTGTCGCTGACGCCGTGGGTTCTGTTAACCATCTTTGTGCTCGGCCCCTGCGAGCCTTTGATCCCGCTGTTGATGGTTCCGGCCTCTGCCCACAGCTGGGGCGCCGTGGCTGCTGTCACCGCGGTTTTCGCTGTGGCGACATTGCTGACCATGATGGCGGTTGTGTTTGCCGGCGTTGCCGGGTTGAGCTTTGTGCCGTTGAGGAAAATCGAACGATTCTCTCACACTTTGGCCGGTGGCGCTGTCGCGACCTGCGGTGGGGCCATGGTTTTCCTGGGGGCTTGAAATCGGTATGGGTTGGCGGGGCGGGGCGTTATTTTTTCTGTGCTGCGCGGGTCCATAGGTTAAACTGCGAGAGACGACGAAACGGAGGTTACCAGTGACACTCGGAAGCACGACAATTCGGGGCAATCTGCGCCCCAAAATGACCAAAGACGAAGCGGCCTGGGTCAAGCAGGAGCTGGCGGAACAGATCGACCGCTACAAGAAGATCGTCCAGGACATGGAGGCCCTCGCGCCGCAGCGCGAAAAGTGGGTCGCCGAGTTCCTGCACCGCATTCAAACCCGCGGCTTTCACGTGCATGCCGCGATCCGGCGCGTGATCCCGAAGAACGAAGTCCGGCCGCGCGACGGCCGCCCGATCCAGGTCGTGTTCTAGACACGCGCCCAATTTATTCTTCAATTGGAGACTAGAGATGCCTCGTCCACATATTGAGCCGTTTGTCGACCGCGATGTCGGCTTCAAGAAGATGACCCTGCCCGGGTTCAAGAACGGCATTCAGTACAAGATGCTGTCGATCGACAAAGACTCCGGCGCCTGCACCATGACAGTGCAATACGAATCCGGTTTCAAGCAGCCGCCCGGCTTCAGCTACACCGAGATGGAATTGTTCGTCATGGACGGACATCTCATGATCGGCGGCAAGAAGTACGTCAAAGGCACTTACATTTTCGCGCCCTCAGGCACGCATCTGCCGGCGATGTCCACCGACGAAGGCGCGCTGTGCTTGGCGTTCTACAACTTCGGCCCGCCCACCTTTGAAGAATCCGACGCCGACCACGACAAGGCGGACAAGAGCCAATCCCTCAAGATGCTGAACAGCTACGAGGGGCTCGACTGGCAGGTGCCGACGCTGTTCCCGCAGACGGCGCCCGGGTGCCTGCTCAAGATCTTGCATCTCGATCCCAAGACCTTCGGCATGACGTTTCTCTACTGCATGACGCCGGGGTTCTGGCAGGACAACATCAGCTATCACGATGTGGCCGAAGAGGCGTACCACATCTGGGGCACATCCTGGATGATGCAGTTCGGCGACTTGCCGACCGGCGGATATTTCTACCGCCCGGCCTACATCAACCACGGTTGCTTCAAGTCGGACCTCGGCATTCTCGCCATTGGCCGGACCGACGGCGATTTGCACAACTATTTCCACCACGATCCCTTCTCGACGCCGGAAGAAAACCACCACCGTGCCGCCGCCAAGCTCGCGCGCATGAAGCCGGCGCTCTACAAGTGGATTCTCACCAACGAGCACAACCACTTGCCGCACGACTTCGAATACCCGGACGATGCTTACAACACCGACGGCTACGATTCAGGCATTCACATGCACGAAGATGGCACGTCGCACAGTCACAAGTCGTCGGGCGCCCACAGCCACATCACGGCGCCGGCGAAAAAGAAGAAAAAATAGCGATCTGAATTTTCAACGACGAAAGCCCGCCCCGCCGCAAGGCCGGGCGGCTTTTCTGTTTGGGATTTGGTGATGCGCGCCATTGACCGGCCTCAGGCGAAGGCTAGAGTCGGCTGATCACCGTTTCAGACGGAGTTTCGACACATGGCGCGTCCGCATATCGAGCCCTTCGTCGATCGCGATGTTGGCTTCAAGAAGTTCACCATGAAAGGCTTCAAGCCCGGCCTCCAGCATAAGACGCTGTCGATCGACAAGGACAACGGCGCCTGCACCATGACCATCCAGTACGACAGCGGCTTCAAGCAGCCGCCGGGCTTCAGCTACTCCGAGTGCGAGATGCTGATCATGGAAGGCTCGCTCAAAGTCGGCGACAAGATGGCGCGCAAGGGCGCCTACTTTTTTGTGCCTGCCGGGGTGCATCTGCCTGCCATCAGCTCCGACGAAGGCGCCTTCGCGCTGATCTTCTACAATTTCGGCCCGCCGAGTTTCCAGGAGTCCGACCGCGATCACGATCAGGCCGATCGCACCGGCTTCAAGATCATCAACGCCTACGAGGATTTGGATTGGATCATGGTCGCCCGCCGCACGCCCGGCGTTGCGCCCGGGTGCTGCTCGAAGGTCCTGACCTTCGACGAGAAGACCGGCGCCTGCACTTTCCTTTACTGCATGGTGCCCGGCTTTTGGCAGGACAACATCAGCTATCACGACTGCGCCGAGGAGGCCTACCACATCTGGGGCACCAGCTGGATGATGCAGTTCGGCAATCTGCCGACCGGCGGATATTTCTGGCGGCCGGCCTACATCAATCACGGCTGTTTCGCCTCGCAAAACGGCATTCTCGCCATTGGCCGCACCGACGGCGATCTGCACAACCATTTCCATCACGATCCCTACTCGACGCCTGACGAAAACCAGGAGCGAGCGGCGCAGGTGTGGGCGCGGCAGCGGCCGACGACCTATAAGTGGATTCTCTCCAACGGACACAATCACGGCCCGCACGATTTCGCCAACCCGAACGACCACTACGACCCGATCAAATACAACGTGGCCGACATCGCCGACGTGCATTCCCACGATTACATGCACAGCCTCGGCATTCATCACGAGCACAAGTAAACATGCGCGTCCCCGCGGTTGCTTTTGTCGGTTTCGCGGCCGCATCTCTGATCTGCGGCGATTGCGACGTGCGGTGGATCACGGCAGCCGAGGCCCAGGAACAGAAAGCCGTCAACGAGGCGGGCGCACCCAAAGCCACCGATGCCGAGCCCGGTTATTGGACCAATCTGTTCACCAACACGATGCGCTTCACGGTGATGCACCCGTCGGGCAAGCGGGTGGTCGATGTATTCTACAATCGCGACAAGTCGGTCACGACCAACGCTGGCCTGATCGGCGCGTGGCGCACCGAGGGTGAGCCGGGCAAGGAAATGTTTTGCTATCAGCTCGGCGCATTTCCATCGGCGCCCGCCGATCTCGGCGAGTGCTTTCCGCTCCGACTCATGAACAATCCCCGCATCGGCGCCAAGTGGGGCGGCAAGATGAAACCCGATGTGAACTATCTGGCGGAAGTCGTCGCCGGCCGCGACACGGCGCCCGCGTCGACCACGCAGTAACGGGCAAATGACCGCTGACCTCTCACGCCGTGCAGTCACCTTGTCCGGTATCGCCGCGCCGTTCGTTCGCACGAAGCGCGCCCAGGCCGCAGCGGCGGTCGATGTGGTTGTCATCGGCGCCGGGCTCTCCGGCCTCAATGCGGCGCGGATGCTGTCAGACGCCGGCTACGATGTGGCCGTGCTGGAGGGTTCTAAGCGCGTTGGCGGCCGCGCCTGGACCGCGCGCGAGGCGGAAGATCAGCCGGAGCTCGGCGCGAGCCAGGTCGGGCCGTCGTATGCCCGCGGGCTCGATATCATTCAGCGGCTTGGAATCAAATTGATCGCCGAAGACCGGCCGATCATGCCGTTTGCCTATCATCTGGGTGGGCAACTGATTGCCGGCAAGGACTGGTCCGCTCATCCGCTCAACAAGACGGTCGGCGACGAACGCAAGATGGGGCCGCAGGCCATCGGCAATGCCTTTATTCATCGCTACAACGCGATGAAAGAGCTCGACGACTGGCTGTCGCCGGAATTGGCAACGGCAGACATCTCGGTTGCAGACTTCATGCGACGGCACGGTGCGTCAGCGGCGGCCATCAAGCTCGCCGGCATCGGCATGGACGTCGACGAAATTTCCGCGCTTGGGCTCATGCAAGAAGATTTTCGCGGCACCTTCGAGCAGCAGTTCAATAACCTTCGCCTCGATCCATCGAGTGAAGTCGGCGGGAATCCCGCGCAATGGCCCAAGAATATCGTCGGCGGGACGTCTGTCTTGCCTGAAGCGATGGCCGCTCGTCTCAACCGGCCGGTCATGTTCGGCAACCAGGCCATGACCATCGACATGGACGCGACCGGCGTCGATGTGCGTTGCCTCGATGGCACGGTTGTGCGGGGCAAGTTCGTCATCGCGGCAATTCCCTTTGCGCTGCTGCGCCAAATCGACATTTCGCCCAGGCCCGATGCGCTGCACAGTACCGCGATCGAGACCATCGGTTACCGCGACACCTCGTGGTACTTCGTCAAGATCAAGCAACCCTTCTGGCAGGCCGACGGGATGGAACCGTCGTTCTTCACCGACGGTGCCCTGCGCACCCTATGGGTGCTCGACAATCATTCGGGCGCGCCCAATGCGCCGACCAAAGGGCCGTTCAAGGGCATGTTCCTGGTGACAGGCCGCGCCGGCGAACGGTTGATGTCGATGCCGCCCGATCAAGCCGGCAAGTTTCTGATCGCAGAGTTGGAACGCATGCGCCCGGCATCCAGGGGCCAGGTCGAGGGCATCAAGTTTCACTCTTGGGGCCGCACCCCGCTGCAAAAGGGATGCCGGCACAATTTCAAGCCGGGCCAGATTGCGGCCTTCGCCGAAAAGATGATCGAGCCATGGCAAAGGCTTCATTTCTGCGGCGAACACACCCGGCGGCTGGAACAGGGCATGGAATCGGCCTTCGAGTCGGGCGAGCGTGCCGCCGGCGAAGTAATGGCGCATCTGTCATGATGGGCGCGACGCTCAGCCGGCGAGATCTCGGGGTCGTAACCGTCGGCGCTGGGCTGGCAGCGGTGACGCCACCGGCACGCGCTGCCGTGGCGCTCGACACACCTCAACAAATTCTCGATGCCCTGGTGCGCATGCGAGGGGCCGGCGAAGGGCGTGCCGCGTTCTGGTGGTTGACGGAGACGGTATATGGCGTGGTCGGCAGCCAGATCACGCCGCTTTATGCCGGCCATGTTGGATCGATCGCGCGAACCACGCGAAACGCCGACGGCAGCCACTCACAGACCCAGCTAGAAACCGTGTTTTGGACCATGCTCGACGGTGCGCGCGAGCTGTCGGTCTTCAAGAATCCCTATACCGGCGCCGACAACCCGATGACGCCGCTGGTCATGGGGCCGCATATGGTCAGGCTTACAACCTCCGGCACCGAGGCGCCCCCGAGCGCGCCTGGCGGCAAGATGGAATTCGCCTCAAGCCACGGGCCGGTGGTCCGGGTTGGCGACGATGTATTCATTTCATCCGACGTAATGGCGACGGTCACCTTCGATGACGTGGCGTTGCGGTCGCGTTCCGTCAACGATCTCGCCACCTATCAGGCGCGCATGACCGATCTCGCGTCGGGTGCCGACTTTGTGCCCTCCTGGGTGACCTTTCAGAGCATCGCCAGCTGGCCATCGGCGCTCAATATGGGAAGCCGCGATGGGCACATGGTGGCCCGCGCGGCCGGCGCGAAAGTGAAGTCCATCGACGCTATGCCCAAGACGTGGCTGACGCTCGCTGAGCGCCATGCGCCGCATCTTCTCAACGACCCGATCGGTGCCTTGTCGAGGCCGCCGGCCAAGCTCGGGTGATCGTCACGCGGCGCGCGCCGCGATGAACTCGGCAGTCCAGGCCGGGTCGGCATTCATCAAGTTGTGCGGACCCAGCTTCTCGATGTAGGTCCACGTTGGATCGTTCCTGACCTTGCCGATCTTAGTCTTGCCGACGTCCGACATCTTTGCCGGATCGGCGCATTGAATGTATGTCCGCGGCACGCCCGCCGATCCGCCGTTCTTGAAATTCAGCGTGTCGATCCAGGTTTTCGCGAGGTGCTCGGTCAGGTGCGCCTTGAGCCACTTGTGCTCGGGCGAATTGGGATCGGGGAACCCGAGCCCCGCGACATTCATCGACACCAGGTAACCGTCCTTGAACGCGCCGCCAAAACGCTTCTCGAGATCGGACATACTGGTAACGCCAGGAAACGCCGGCTCGCCATGCTCGGGGACGGCGCCGTCGATGATGATCATGAGCGCGATCCGCGGCTTGATCGCATCCACCACGCCGGTCACGACCATGCCGGCGTAGGAGTGGCCGACCAGGACGACATTCGAGAGCTCCTCGTATTCGATCAGGTTGACGACATCGGTGATATGGGTGGCGAGGCCAATGTCGCGACTGCGGAGATGAACGCGATCGCCGAGTCCGGTCAGCGTCGGCGTAAAGACTTCAAAACCCCGCGCCTGCAGCAGGCGGCGGACATCGCGCCAGCACCAGCCGCCATGCCCCGCACCATGGACAAGAACCACGGGCTTTTTTGACCCTGCCTGGCCTCGCGCCGAAGAATTCGTAGCCGCCAAGATCATGCCTGTTGCCGTCAAGGCTTGCCGCCGTTCCATGTCGTCTCTCCCCAGAGGTCAGACAGGCATGTTAGCCTGGACTGTCCCGTTTCGCGATCAGGAGCTCGCGCGTCACATGTTTCGTTCGATCAGCCGTCGGTCCGGACTTGGTCTGTCGCTGGGCGCGCTCGTGATGCCCGGCTCGGCACGCGCGGCCGCGCCTTTCGAAACCCCGGCCGAAATTCTTCGTGCCTTCATTCGGCTGCGCGGCGCCCTCGACGAACGAGTCGTATACTGGTGGCTCGATGACGTGCGCTCTGCCATCGTCGGTACGAAAGTCTATCCGCTGTTCCGTGCGCGGGTCGGGACTTTTCTCAAGGTGCGTCAACTCGAACCCGACGCCTATGCCGTGACGTTCCTCGAAACCAGTTATTATGTCGACCTCAAGACCGACCAGCTTCTGACCGGCCTCAAGAATCCCGTCACTGGCGCCGAGATGGAGATCAGTTCCGTGGTCTTGGGCCCAAGCACGTCGATCATGCGCGCCAGCGGCGAAGAGGCGCCCCGCCGGGCCCGCGGCGGTACGGTCACGTCGCGATCGACGCATGGGCCGGTGACGGTCGTCGGCGATGACGTGCTCATCACCGAAGACCGCTTCTCTCGCATCGACTTTCCCGATCCCGCGACGCCGCCCTACAACACCAGCGAGCTCAACGTGTATCGCGGGCTGCTGACGGAACTGGAAGACCCGACCGCGCCCTATGTCAGGGCCTGGGTTTCCTATCAGAGCGTTTC
This sequence comes from Alphaproteobacteria bacterium, assembly GCA_016869315.1. Lineage (GTDB taxonomy): Bacteria > Pseudomonadota > Alphaproteobacteria > Rhodospirillales > Rhodospirillaceae > VGEM01. The sequence continues at coordinate 8,400 of VGEM01000002.1, forward strand.
GGCCTTCCAGCCGCGCCACAAAATGGACGGTGTCGACGGCCACATATCGGCGCGGGCGGTTGGCGCCAAAGTCCCGTCGCTCGAAGCCATGCCCGCCGCTTGGCGGGTCATCGCCGACCGCCAGAACCCTGATATCCTGGTGGATATTGCACGCGCGCTAGCAAAGGCCGGCGATTGATCCGGAGATCGGTTTTTCCGCATTGTTCTATTCGTCATACCCATTCAAGCCGGTCCTTCTGGTCATCGACACCTGAAGGGTTATCGCCGCCAACCCGGCGCTCGCGTCGTGGCGGGGCTAGGTCCGCGAGGCCCTCGCGCCGTCCGACACGACTCAATCGGCGCGGGGGACCGACCTCAAACGATCGACGTCGAGCGCATAAAACCGCATGACAATTGCCGCAGCGGCGGCAAATACAGCGGGCGTGCACGAGAAGATGACGACGATTCCCCGTATCACGTCGGGCGATTGCGGCACAAAGCCCTCGGCGCTTTCGCGATAACCGATTGCCTGCAGCGCAACCCCCGCCAGGAGCGCCCCGAACGCGAACGCCGTTTTATCCATCGCGCTCCAAATTCCCGAGAACATGCCCTCGCGATTGAGGCCCGTCGTCGCCGAATCGTGAGCGATGGTGTCGAGCAGCATGGAAAACGCGATCAGGCTAAAGCCGCAATTGAAGATACCGAGCATCGCGCACAGAAAGTAGACATAGAGATCGCCTTCCGGATCGGAACCCAGAAAGGAGAGGTATGAGCCGATGAACACGACGATCGAAAATATGAAGGTCGGTTTCTTGCCGAAGCGGCGCGCGCCGATAGTCCAAAGCGCCGGCGTGACGATCACCATGATCGCCATGATCAACGTCATCCGGCTGACAAAGGTGAAGTCCTTGCCGAGGTGATAGACGGTGAACAAGACGATCGTGGCGTAAGCTGCGGCCGAACCTACCAGCTGCAGAAAATTGCCGGCGACCAACAGCAGAAAAGGCCTGTTCTTCAACGCAAGTCGGAATTGCTCGATCAGCGCAACCTCGGGCTGCTCGGTTTCGCTCAGGCGCGCCCGACCAGTGCCAGCGAACGTCACGAACATCGTGACGCCGGTCAGCACGCCAAGGACGATGCCCATGAAGCTGAATCCCGATTCGCCTCCGCCGCCCCTGGCAACCAGCAGCATCGGCATAGCATTGCCAAGGATAAGGCCGCCGCCGAGCCCGACCTGGCGCCAGCTCATCACCACGGTTCGCTCATGAGGCGTCGCCGCCAATTCCGAGCCCATGGTGAGGTAGGGCACCGAGTAGATGCTAAACGCTGTTGAGGCGACCGTGTACATCGCGCCGACGTAGATGCCGCGCATCGTTCCGCTGTCGAATGCCGGGACGTTAAAAAGAAGGATGAAAGTCACGCCGCACAGGATCGAGCCCGCGAGCAGGAACGGACGGCGTCGACCCAATGAAGATCGGGTGCGGTCCGACCATAGGCCGACCATCGGGTCGCAGAAGACCACCCACAGTTTGGGCACGAAGATCGAGGCGCCCGCCACCGCCGGTGGCACACCGAGCGCCGTGGTCATGAAAGTGAGCAGCAGCATCGCCGGCACGTCGCGGAACATCTGTCCGCCGATCCATCCGGTTCCGTAGGCGGCGAGGATCGACTTGGAATTTGGCAAGAGACATTCCGGCGTTTGGCGGGGCTAGCCTTTATCCGATCTCGTCGCATGCACTACAAGAGAAAATGCCCAGCTGGCCGAGCTGGGCATTTTCCGAGGGACTCACGCTTTGGCATCCGAGATTTTGCCCCGCAATGCGCCACCGCTTGGGGCAGCGCGCCGGACCGACGTCCCGGTGACGTCGAAACCGCTGGCGCTCAGCGCTTGGCCATCAGCGCCTTTGCTTCGGCCTCGTCGATGGTGACAATCTGATCGATCATGCAGATTGAGCCGATCGGCTCGAGAACATGCAATGCGTCGGACGTACAAAGCTGATTGATCGCGGTCGAGAACCCGAAGCCACCCTGCAGCTTGAGCCCCGAGCACTTGTTGACGAGATCAATCCGCTTAAAGCCCTTTGGTTTCATTTTGACCAGGATCGTCTTGTTGTCGATCACCGGCGTTTCGTCGATGTACTGGAGGCGAATGCATTGCTGAGTGTCGCCGATGTCATTGCCTGCAGCCCGCACCGACGATGCGGCCAGCACGCTAAGCGCCAGCACAGTGAAGGTCGCCATTAGGGTCGTCGTCATATGTGTCGTCATATCGGTGTTCCTTTCACATCCAGTCTCAAACGTACGTGTCTATCCTTAATGCTTCGTGGCGCCGGTCGTTGCCGGTCGGCCGAGAAGCGACTTCGCTTCGTCTGCAGCCAATTCATCGATGGCCGCGACCGAACAAATCGTGCCCACCTTCATGACCGTGATTGACGCGCCCCGGCATAACCGATTCTCAGAGGTCTCGAAGCTGCAGGCATTGTGGAACTTAAGTCCCCCGCAGGCCGAGGCTAAGCTGATCCGACGATATTGACCGCGGCCTTTGAGGGTTGCGATGATCGTTTCGTTGTCGATGGCGGTCGTTTTCTTGAGGCGGGTCAACGCGATGCAAGCGTTCGCCGCAGTCATGGCGCCGACAGGCGTCGCCGCCAAGGCAAGGCCGATCGCCACTCTGGTCAAAGGTCCGCTGCTGATCATCGTCCTGCTCGCTCGATTCGCCTGTCGCGTCCTCAGTCGATACCGCTCCAGCCCTACCAATCTCGGGTCTAATTGGGGCAATATTTTGATTGTTTTCAATAGTCTTAGGCCATCAACGAAAACCTGCGCGAATCAGGCCTCAATTGCCGGTCGGCCGCGCTCTGAGCCAGATGCAGCCGGGCGGCGGGTCCGAATCGGCGCCAACCCCATTGATCATCAGGTTGAGGACCTTGCGGTCGTCTTCGTACTGCGTGTGGGCCGCTTCGGGCGAGGCAAAGGTGGTGACCGCGAGGCTGATGTCACGGGCGACCTTGACGGTCACGTTGCTGGTCTCGGCACACAGCCGGCTGTCGAGATTTGCGGCAGCGAAGTCGGGAGGAATCTCATAACTCAAGAGATCGTTTGGGTCGCTAAAAGCAACCACCTCGAATTTCTCGAATCAACGGTCGGCCGCATTCGATGCGCCAGCGTCGCAATATCGGCGCGCTTGATGCGCAACGACCGGGCCTGGGCGACCGATCTGCAGCAAGGGGAGCTGGTTCGACAGCATGTAAAAGTCGACCGACTTGTCGCGAAAGGCGGTCAATGTCGGGTTCGACGCCGATCCCTTGGTGTCGCCGGCCGCGCCCAATGCCTCAAGGGCGTCCATGGCAATGCGGTTGCCAAGACTGTGGCTCGCGATCGCGAACGTATCACGCGCCACGATCGCGGGCGTCGTCGCCAGCCACTCGCAGCGCGCTTCGGCCAGGTCGGGATAGCCGGACCACTCGACCGTGGTTGCCCAGCAGATTGTTTGAACCACGGATTCGCGAATCGCATCGGCCTTGGCGCCGCGATAGGCGAGCGGGTCGGCGGCGCGTTTATTCATGAAATCCTTGAGCGTGGCATTGAGGCTGGCGCGCGTGCGCGCAACGGCGCCGACGCCATCGAAATCCATGCTCTTGCGTTCGGCCTGCGTGATCGACGACCAGGTGACCTCGAACGTGATCAGGTCGCGATCGGCGCCATTGGTGAATCGGGCGAGTCGCAGTGTTCCCAGCGCCTCTGGTGTTGACGAAAAACGGCCACCGCGGATCGGTCCTTGCAGGATGATGGTCTTCACCTGTGGGTCGACGCCGTCGAGACCGAGCCGATAGGCGAGGCTGCGTTGAAAGCGCTCTGAATGACCTGGCTGATGCTCGCCGATGCCATGGACGATCACCAGCCGGACGGTCTTCGCGCCAGCGGTCAATGCGCCTTCGAATCCCGCCTCGAGACCCTGAAATCCCGGGCCGGTGATCTCGCACAACTCTTCGTGCTTCTGAGGTTCGTCGCGCGTTTCGTCGATCAGCGCCTTGGTCACGCCGCGGCCAAAACTTTGACAGCCGGCGAGAGCGAGCGAGCAACAGAGCGCGATGAGCGATGCCCGAATCATGTGCATGGATTTGAAAAACATCATGCTGGTCTAGCGCAAAAACGACCGGCGGGCCAAGGGTTGATGGTGCAGTCGATGGTGCGGTCGATGGTGCGGCGTTGACCGGCCATCTTGGCCCGTTAGTCTTGCTGTCGGAACTCGATGACGCAATCTGGGAGGTCGCGATGTTTCGATGTATCACCGGTGCACTGCTGGCTCTGTCCGTAGGTCATACGAGCCCCGCCGCGGCGGACGTGTCCGAGCTGTTCGATCCCGCCGCCATCGCGCGCAACATGTGCGGGGGTGCCGGCGCCCGGGAATCGACGTTGTCAACATTGGTGCAGGTCGCGCAGTCGCACCCGGCGCCCGCGCCAAAGGCGAGGCCTCCTCTTTTCGACAATCTCGGTTCGCATTCGTTCAAGGTCACGACCGCCAACACCGAGGCCCGCGCTTATTTCGATCAAGGACTGCGCCTCGCCTACGGCTTCAATCACGCCGAGGCGATCCGCGCGTTCAAAGCGGCGCAATCGATCGATCCAACCTGCGCCATGTGCTTCTGGGGCGAAGCCTGGGCCCTCGGCCCCAATATCAATCTCCTGATGCCGAAGGGCGACACGGGAGCCGCAATCAGGGCCGCGCGACGCGCGAAAGATCTGGCGGTCGCAGCAAGCCCGCGCGAGCGCGCGCTCGCTGACGCTATTGCGTCGAGATACGCCGAAGATCCCGAGGCCGATCGCAAGGCGCTCGACAAGGCCTATGCGGCGGCGATGTTCGCCGCGCATCGCCAATTTCCAGATGACCCCGATGTCGCCGTGCTTGCGGTCGAGGCGGCCATGGTCGCGACGCCTTGGGTGTATTGGCGCGACGGCGGGCGAGAGCCGGTCGCCGAAATGGCCGAGGCTCACCCGCTGCTCGAATCTGTTCTCAAGGGCCATCCACGTCACGCCGGCGCGATCCACTACTACATCCATGTGATGGAGAATTCCTTGTGGCCCGAAAAGGCCGAGCCGTACGCCGATTCGTTGGCGGCGCTGATGCCCGGCGCGGGGCACATGGTGCACATGCCGTCGCATACGTACTTCCAGATCGGAAGGTACAAGGACTCGCTTGACGCGAACGTCGCGGCGGTCGCCGCCGACGAGGCTTACTTCCGGGTCGCCGAGCCAAGCGCGATCTATCGCGCCGGGTACTATCCTCACAATATCCACTTCGCGCTCGAATCGGCGGCGATGGCAGGTGATGCCGACGGCGCACTGGTCCATGCCGATAAGCTCGCGGCCGCCATCCCAAAGGCTGCATTTCGTGACGTGGTGCAGGCGCAGCCGATTGGACTCGCGCCGATGTTTGCGCAGTTGCGATTTGCCGAACCGGCGACGGTGTTGGCGCTTCCCGATCCTGGCGACGACGTGCCGTTCATGAAGGCGGCCTGGCACTATGCCCGTGGAGTTGCGCACGTGATGGCGGGCGACCCCGCAATCGCGGACACGGAGCTAGCGGCGCTGATCGCGCTTCGCTCCAATGCCGACCTCGCCGTCCTCGAGCAGAATGCAATTCCCGCCGCCAACGTGCTCGACATCGCCGTCGCCGTTCTGCACGGCCGGATCGCCGGCGCGCGTGGCGACTGGACCTCCGCCGTTCAGCATTTCGACGCCGCGGCGAAGAAACAGGACGACCTCGCCTACATGGAGCCGCCCTATTGGTATTACCCGACCCGACAGAGCCTTGGCCACGCGCTGCTCAAAGCCGGCCGGCCGAAGGAAGCCGTCGATGCCCTGCGGATCAGCCTGCTCGATGCACCAAATAACGGTTGGGCCTTGTCCGTCTTGGCGGACGCCGCCGCCGCGGCCGGCGATTCGGCAGGCGCTAGCGAATATCGCAAGTTGTACGAGAAAGCGTGGGTCGGTCGTCGCCCGCCCGATCCCCGCCGCCTCTGATCAGGTTGCATGCCGGGTCGCGATTCGCGGGTGAACGTGATAGCCATCGAGATGTGAGTCTCGACAGGGAAGGGGTAGCCTGATGACGAGATCATTTCGCGGCAAGATCAGTTACGTCAGCGACGAAACCGGCGAATTCGGGCGCGAGTATTTCTCGGTCACGGTTTTTCCCGACGGCACACGCACGTTGCGATGTCAGTGCGAGATGGATCACGTCAAGTTGACGCGCGACGTCACTTACACGGTCACGGCCGACTTCAAGCCGATCGATTGCTTCGTGCGGGTCATCAATCAAGACACATTCGTCGGTTCCGGCTGGTTCCGCTTCACCGAGACCTACGCCGAAGCCGAAGTGAACACCGCGATTGAAGGGCGCACGCGCCAGCGTCACGACACACCCGGCCGCGTCAATCTGTATGGTTCGCATCCCATTGCCATTGATATCTGGAAATGCGCGCATACCAAATTGGCTGACCCTGGCCAGGTGCAACGGGTCGACAACTGCATGTCGAGTTCGCCGGTCGAGAACGGCGCCTCGGGGCCGCTCCTGTTCCCGAAATTCTACGACATGATCTATCACGGCCCTGAGAAAGTGACGGTGAAGTCGGGTACCTACGATTGCCAGCACTTCTCATGGCTGACCGGCACCGGCCGGACGCTTGAGCTCTACACCGTTCCCGGCGACTTTTTGCCCGTGCGCACGGTGGTCCCCGAGCGCAAGCGCCGCTATGAGTTGGTCGAATTCGAGTCGATCCGGTAAACGGCGGCGTACCGGGGTTGCCGTGGCGAAATCCCGACAGCTGGCGAAGCGTGCGCAGCCAACCATCCGACGGTTGGCGGTCGGGGATTTCGATGCTTATACCGAGTTGGTGCGCGAGGCCGATGCGTTTCATCATCGGGCGCTTCCCCGGCTGATCCGAGCGCCAGCCCAGTCGCGACCCCGAAACAGCGAATTCCAGGCGGTCGTGCGCGACCCCGATCAGCGATTATTCGGCGCCGTGAACGACGGACGCGTCATTGGATTTGTTCATGCCCAGATTTTTCAGAATCCGGGAGGGCGCGCGCATAAGCCGTTCCGGTTCGTCTCGATCGAACTCATTGCCGTGACCGCCGCCCATCAGCGTCGCGGGGTCGGTCGGGCCCTGATCGATGCCGTCAAGGATTGGGCGCGGTCGCGGAAGGCGCGGATAGTCCACCTTGGCGTCTACGAGTTCAACCAAGCCGCCATCGCGTTCTACGAAAAGATCGGATTCAAAGTCGGTATTCGCTATATGGAACTGACGCCGTGAGGTTTTCGACTTAACCCTCCGCCAGGAAGCGGACGATCGCATCCGCCTTGCCAATGGCGCCGCCGGCCGTCGTGACAACCTTTGCACCAGCAACCAAGGCTGCCATGCCGGCGGCGGCGGCCTGGAGATGTGGCGGCTCGGTGTCGGCGGCAAGGAAAATGGAAGGCGCCTTGACGAGCGGCAACCGGGACGTGGGCGCATAGCGAAACGCAGCGAGGTACGGCTTGTGGTACGTCGTCAATCCCTTGAGCACATCAATCACATGAAGGTGGAGGTCCGGGGTTGGGCGGACCGGCCCGGGCAGCCGGTGCGCGGGATCGCGCATGAAGTAAGGAAAATGGAACGACTGATCGCGCACGAAATTCCACGCCCAGATCAAGTGCTGGCCAAAATCCTGCGGCTGCATGGGCGGGGCGTAGTTTTCGAGGATCTGCCGTTTCAATTCGGCGTCGTATTCGACGATGCCGTCGAAGATGATTCGCCCAACCCGGTCGGGCGCGATCACGGCGAGCTCGGCGGCCGTCCGCGCGCCGGTATGGGCGCCGTAGACATCGACTTTGTCGATGTTGAGCGCATCCAAGACCCGACGTACGCTATCGGCAAAATAGGAGATGTCGGGGGCTTCGCCTTGAGGGGGCGCCGAGTCGCCATTGCCCAGGGTGTCCGGCGCCAGCATTCGCCGCGTGAAGCCCTTGGCGCGCAAGGTTTCCATCAGCGGCTCGAGGCCGCGGGCGGACGCCGGCGAGGCATGCATCAGACACAACGGCCGGCCCCCTGATGCCGAGGCGGGACAGTCGCGAACGTGGACCAAGCCTTCATTCAAGCGGACAAACAAACGATCTGGATCGAGCGCCATGACGAGCTTCTCACCTGTTTCGATCGCAGCCTACCAGGAATCGGACGCTCGCTGGACGATTGTCTGCAAATCGAGCGGCTGGCATTGCGCGCGGCGTGGGAAGAGTCGAAGATAGTTCGGTCACTACTGCAAGTTCGGTGTCGTGGCTCCGTTTCAAACCGAGTCCTGTCGGACGTTTTTCGATCACTGGCATTCCCTCCGCCAGGATGGTCGGCTACCGCATACCAAGGATTTTCTCGATCGTGCACCCTCGGATCTGATACCTTTCGCGTTCATCCACGAGGTCGAGTCTTCAGGGCTGCTGGTGCGATTCATGCGCACGGGCTTGGTCCAGCGTTGGCGCCACGACTTGACCGGGCATTACTTCGGCGAACATCTCGATTCTGACGCTCGCGAGAAATTACGCGGCACCATGGAATACTGCGTGCGAACGCCGTGCGGCATGCGTCAACTGGGCCGGATCGAGTCGTCGGCCGGCCGGGCTCTATCGTTCGAGGCGATCGTGTTACCGCTTGCGGTCGACGATGGGCGGTCGCCACGCGTGACGGCGTTCAGCCAGATTCTCGACCTAATTGGAGCGAGATGAACACTCGCGTGAATTCCGCCCCGCCGGAAAGAAGAGTTGGCTGGATCTCGGATGGAGCGTGCCGGCGATTCCGCCGCCTTGAGCCGCCGGTTCACGAGTGCAGGAATCGTCCCTCGATGCTCTTGGTCAGCTGAAGCTCGACCTCGGGTGACATCTTGCGAAAGCCAAGGTGGGTCATGTCACCCACAGTGCCAAGCACAACGGACTCGATTTCTTCGGCGACGGATGGCAGCGACAGCCAAACCGGCTATTGCTTATCGAGTGGCAGGTCGGTCTCGATCAACGCGCCGCCGATCGAAATGTCGTGCAGCCCGCAGTCGAAGGCGTCGCCCGACGCCGTCCGGCCGGTCAGGACGCCGCCGAGCGGCACGCGCATCGCGGTCCGCTTGTCGCCGGCCACGGGCGCCAGCAGCGCAAGCCGCGTGTCCGACAACTCCATCAGCGCCATGGCGAGTTCGCGACGCAGCACGTCGTCGCTGGTGCGTGATCTCACACTTTTCAAATGGTCTTCGAGGCCCGCAAGGCGCGAATCGACGGAACGGAGATCAGGCATGAGGATTCTCTCTCGGTTAGCGCGCCGCGTCCGGAATTTTGACCTCCGGATCGATGGCGTGATAAATCTTATTCTTGCATACTTCTGCGCTGATGCAGTCATTCGTAGCTCGGGCGAGACCCGTTCGTGTCACACCGCCGAATACGGACTGGTCTTCGAACATTCCCGTCCTCTCGGAAGCCCCGGGCTCCAGATTTCGAAGAACCGCATTGCGAATGATCGTATAGGTCACGCCGGAAGCCATGACATGGTTCTCGCCGGCCTCTTTGGCCAAGAGGGTTGCTTTCATCGCCTCCCATCGGTTCTTGGGATAAATTGCCTTGCTGTCGCCGGCGCCGACCGAGCTGTGCAAGATGATGTGCTTGACCCCCGAGTCTTTGGCTGCGGCCGATATCAGTCTCTGGCTGACGTCGTAAAAGCTGGGGTCGGCCTTGCCGCGGGCGAGGGCGTCGACGACGACGTCGAATTTTCCTGGCGCTAGCGCGGAACGCACGTCTGCTTCGTTTAACACGTCGCCTTTTACCAGCTTGACATTATAGTCTTTCAATCGAGCGAGGTCGGAGCTCGGCCGAACAAACGCGGTGACATCATGCCCGCCGGCGGTCAGTGCGCGAACGATTTCGGCGCCAAGCTGGCCCGACGCGCCAAATACCATCACCGATGCGGCCATGGCCGACGGGGCGACTGCAGACAGCAGGGCGAACAGCAACGGTACGAAGACGCGCATGGTGAGCCTCTCGTGACGGGGATCAGACAGCGGTGAGACAACCCTCTCGTGCCCAGGCGGTCAAGGGGAAAACGGGATGCGCGCCGCGCGCAATTTTCGTACACAAGTCCTGACGTACGTGGCCTTCCATCGGGCCAGGCGACGGGACCCGATCAGGAAGACCACTTATGACTTCTGAACGTTTCTTCGGACTTCGATCCGAATTCAAACCTACCCTCAAGCTCGCGCTCCCATTAGCGCTCGGCCAGCTCGCGCAAATTGGCATGATGCTGACCGACACCATCATGTTGGGCGGCCTCGGCGGCGACGCGATCGCCGCCGGCGGTCTTGGCGGCTCATTGTACTTTACCCTGGCGATGATCTTGCAAGGTCCGGCCGGCAGCGTCGGCATTCTCGTTGCACACGCCCGTGGCGCCCAAGATCTTTCGCGGATTGCGCCGGCGATTCGCGGCGCTTTCCTGATCTCAACCCTCGCCCTGGTGCCGCTCGGTTTGATTCTATGGAACATCGAGCCGGTCCTGCTGGCGTTCGGCGAGCCACCGGCCCTCGCCGGCGATATCGGTGCGTTTGTCCGTGTCTTGCTGCTCGGCGCGCCGGCGGCGATGTGGCTGGGGACGCTGCGGCTCTACGCGGCGTCGATGAACTCGCCGCGCATGGTCATGATCGTTTCGTTCGGCGGCCTCGCCCTCAACGCGTTCCTGAACTACGGATTCATCTACGGCCACATGGGGTTTCCCGAATTCGGGATGGTGGGCTCTGCCATGGCGACAGCGGCGACGACGTGGGCGATGGCACTGGCGATTTACGCCTGGATCAAACTGGTTCCCGAATTGTCGCGCCATGTTGGATGGGGGTCCTTCGACTTCGCTGTCCTGCGCGAGCTCCTGATTCTCGGATGGCCGATTGCGGTGACATTTGCAGTGGAAGCGCTGCTCTTCATGTCTTCGGGCCTGCTGATGGGCACGCTCGGCACGACGGCGCTTGCGGCGCATCAGGTGGCTCTCAGTGTGGCGTCCACCACTTTCATGATTCCGCTTGCGTGCAGTCAGGCCGTCAACGTTCGTGTCGGATATTGGGCCGGCGCAGCACAACCGCGCGCGGCGCGCGACGCAGGCCTGGCGGCGTTCATCATTGGCGTTGGTTTCATGGCGTTTGCGGCCGTTGTCATGATTGTGGCGCCGCTTTGGATCGTGTCGCTGTTCAATCTCGATGCGGCGGATCCCGCCGACGCGCCGGTGGTGTCGCTGTTTGTCAGTCTGATGGTGGTCGCGGCGTGCTTTCAGGTGTTCGACGGCGCCCAATGCATTGCCGTTGGGGCCTTGCGTGGCCTCAAGGACACCCGCATTCCCATGTGGCTCGCCGGCTTGAGTTACTGGGCGATCGGATTTCCGGCAGCCCTCGTTTTCGGGTTCGGTTTCGACGGCGGGGCCGAGGGGATCTGGTGGGGTCTTGCGCTCGGACTGGCAGCGGCGGCCATCGTCCTTCCGGCCAGATTCTGGTGTCTCAGCTCGAGACTCATTGTCGTGACCGCACGATGATGCTTCTCGGGCGCTGGCCGCCAGAGTATGGTTTTGCCAGCGACAACCAATAGGGAAGGGACCCCCATGACACGCTTTGTCACCGCACTCGCAATCTCAACAGCGCTTGCGCTGCCGGCTATTGCAGCACTCAAGCCGGGCGCGTCGGCGCCCGACTTCTCGGCCAAGGCTTCACTGGCCGGCAAGCCGGTCGATTTCTCGCTCAAGGACGCGCTCAAGAAAGGTCCGGTCGTGGTGTATTTCTATCCAGCGGCCTTCACCCAAGGATGCAATATCGAGGCCCATACCTTTGCTGAAAACAAAGAAAAGTTCGAAGCGGCGAACACCACCATCATCGGTGTGTCACGTGACGGAGTCGAGCGCCTGAACGAATTCTCGGCCGATCCCGCTTACTGCGCCGGAAAATTCCCGGTGGCGTCCGATCCCGACGGGTCGATCGCCAAGTCGTTCGACCTCAACACCGTCGATACCTCGAAGTTCAAGGGCCCGATCAAGGATTCGAAGGGTCGTGAGGTCACGACTCAGCTCACCGAGCGCACGACATACGTGATTACGCCCGACTCCAAGGTCGTCGCGACGTTGTCTTCGGCCGACGACAACGTCACGCCGGTCGAACATGTCGATAAGTCCCTGGCGATCGTTCAGGGCTTGATGGCGAAAAAGTAGCTGGGCCGAATTACCAGGGGAGCGTCTTGCCGTCCCACTGGTGAAATTTGTCGATGTCGGCGACGGTGAGGCGATCGATCAAATCGATCATGGCGCCGATCGCCGACCGCGGTGCCAGGACTTTCAGTTCGATCTGGCGGCGGTATCGCTCGGGCACTTTCGAGAGATCGGGCGCATCCATGTAATTGTGCACGTCGACCGTGCCGGGCGCGATCACCAGCACGGCAACGCCGCGGCCTTTGACCTCCTCGCCGTAAGCCCGCATCAACATGTTCACGGCAGCCTTGCTGGCGCGATAGGCAGGCGCCACCGAATTGCGCACGCCCGAGATTGAGCCGCCGACGGCGCTCATCACCGCGATCTTTTTCTGGCGGCTGGCCGCTACGCTCTCAAGAAAGGCCTGCGCCACGTAAAGCTGCGCGGTCACGTTGGTCTTCAGCACGGTCTCAAGCCAGGCGTAGTCCATCTTGGCAAACGTCTCGGGTCCGACCCGGAACGAGTTGATCGCGCCGTTCAGGTTCAGCACGTCGATCGGTGTCGATTTGTACTTGGCGCCAAGGGCATCGACTTCCGCAAAATCGGTGATGTCGAGCTGCTCGATGACGATCTTGTCTTTGTAGCGCGCGGCAAGCGCGGCGAGATCCTTGGCGTTGGCGGGGTCGCGCGCGGTCGCGATGACACGCCAGCCACGAGCCGCATAATCCTCGACGAAGGCCAGGCCATGGCCTTGGGTGGCGCCGGTGACGAGCACGGTGTCGGCCCGCGCGCTCATGGTCAACAGCCCCGACAACAGCAGTGTTGCCGCCGCGATGAACTTGCTCAAAGTGTCCTCACAGTCCTTCGACGCACATTGAAATTCCCATTCCGCCACCGATACAGAGCGTCGCGAGGCCCTTCCTGGCGCTCCGCTTCTTCATTTCGTGGAGCAGCGTGACCAGCACGCGGCAGCCAGAGGCACCGATGGGATGGCCGAGCGCGATCGCGCCGCCATTCACGTTGGCCTTTGTTGGATCAAGTCCCAAGTCCTGACACACGGCAAGTGACTGTGCGGCAAAGGCCTCGTTGGCCTCGATCAAATCGAGATCGCCGATCGACCATCCTGCTTTTTCGAGCGCCTTCCGTGATGCGGGGATCGGTCCCGTGCCCATGATGGCGGGATCGACGCCTGCTTGGGCCCAGCTCGCGATCCGCGCCAGCGGCACGAGGCCGCGCCGTTTGGCCTCGGCCTCTGTCATCAGCACAACCGCGGCGGCGCCATCGTTGAGGCCTGACGCATTGCCGGCCGTGACAGTGCCCTCTTTCGAGAATGCGGGTTTCAACTTGCCGAGCGCATCTTCGGTTGTGCCGGCACGCGGGTATTCGTCGGTATCGAAGTGCTTGGTCTCTTTCTTGACGAGAATCGGCACCGAAACGATCTCGTCCTTGAAGCGTCCGGCCTTAAGCGCGGCTTCCGCTTTCGCTTGCGATGCCGCGGCAAAAGCGTCCTGGCGGGCGCGGGTCAGCTGCCATTTCTCGGCAATGTTCTCGGCGGTCGTCCCCATATGATAGCCGTTGAAGGCGTCCCAGAGTCCATCGCGAATCATGGTGTCGATCATCTGCGCATCGCCCATCTTCTGGCCGTTGCGAAGTGCGAGGCAGTGCGGCGACAGACTCATGTTCTCCTGGCCGCCGGCGACGACGATGGATGAATCGCCCGCGGTGATCGAAGACGCGCCGAGCGCCACGGCCTTGAGCCCTGAGCCGCAGACCTGATTGATGGTCATGGCCGGAACTTCTTTCGGGACGCCCGCCTTGATGGACGCCTGGCGGGCCGGGTTTTGGCCGCACCCCGCGGCCAGCACCTGACCCATGATCACATCCGACACCTCGGTCGCGGCGACGCGGGCGCGTGTCAGCGCTTCGCCGATGACAACCTTGCCAAGTTCGGCGGCCGAGGTGTTTCCAAGTGATCCGCCAAAGGCGCCTATTGGCGTGCGGCAGGCGGAGGCAATCACGACATTCGACATGGGCGGCAGCTTTCGATCATTGGACGGCAGCGAAATTTGTAGGCCCACATGTTAGCAATCGCAATGAAAATTGCTGCATTGCAACAGTCACCGGTTCGCGATCGCTTTCAACCAGTCGGTCAGGGGTTGGTACAGCAGGCGCGGCGCCGAACCGCCCGCCATCATGCCGATGTGGCCAAGGTCGAGCCGACGAATCTCAGCATCTCGAATATTTGTCGCAAGCGCCAGTGCCGAGGGCGGCGGTACGATTCTGTCGTTCGACGGGATTACGGCAAGCGTCGCGCATTTCACGAGCTCCGGAACAATCGGCTGCCCCTTGACCCGCCACTGTCGGCTTGCCGGGGCGTTGGCGCCGTACCAATCGAACAACGCTTCGCGTGCGACCGGGCCCGCAAGCGCGATGCCGTCGTTAAGCCAGTCTTCTAATTCGACGAAGCGTTTTGCCGCATCGGATGTCGGATCGAGCGCAGCGAAGCCGCGAAATTTCCGGCCGACCAATGTCGGATCGAGCGATGCGAACAATGCCTGCAATAGATCGATTGGCGCGCATCCGGCCGCGGCGATGATCGCTTCCAATAGGGGCCGGCCCAGGTCGATCAATCGTCGCGAACTCTCGCTTTCGGCATGAAAGTCCCACGGCGCCGCAAGAAGGGCGAGGCCAGAGATCAGATCGGGCCTCAACACTGCAGGAGCCATCGCCAACGTGCCGCCCATGCAGTAGCCGACCAGAAGCGGACGACGGCCGCTTGTCGTCGCGACATGTTCGAGCGCGGGGACGAGGACGCTGCAAACGTAATCCTCGATCGCAAAGGCCAACTCGGCCGCTCCCGGCTCGCCCCAATCAAGCAGATAGGCGTCAATTCCATGGTCGGACGCGTACCGCATCAGGCTTCGACCTTCCGCGAGATCGAGGATATCGGCGCGATTGATCAGGGATGGAACAAAGATCGCGGGCGGGCTTGATCCATCGGCGGTTTTGTAACGGCGGAGGGCCGCGGCGCCTCGTGACCAGCAGGCTTCGGCCGGAGGTCGGTCGCGGTGGAACGGATGGCGATGATAGGCGGCAACGCCAGACAGAAGGGTCTCGACTGACGCGGTCGTGACCCTGGTCAGGGCGTCAACGAACGCGGCTGGATCGAGCCCGCTTGGCCACCCGTTTGGTTGCTTTTGGCTTTCGAGCTTGAATTCGCCGAGCAGGCGCTCGAATGGCTTCGACAGCAGCGAGCCTTTGTTCAAGGGCATCAAGCCGGCGAAGCACAGCTGCGAGATTGTCGCTTCCACTGCGAGGTGTAGCGGAAGCGGGCGCGGACCCTGCCGCGGGCGAGGGGGACGAGGATCGGTCATTGGTCTGATGTTGTGAGAAGGTGGCGTTCGATGCGGCGGCGCGAACCGACGTCGCAGCTTCCGATGCCGCGCGGGTCATATTTTGGAGGGCCGCCCCAACCCAAGCGAATGCGGCATCGGGATTTTGCGCCAGTTTGGCGATCTCATCCTGCCAAAGTCCGAGGTATCGTCGGGCCATGGCATCGTGGTCGGGCGGGGAACCGGTCATGCCGGCACTATACGCCAGTGTTGGCCTTCCTGACTCGCTTTGACAGGTGGTGTTGTGCAGAGCACAATCGCCCTTCGCAGTTGCGGAGAAGGCAGCCATGAACGACGCCACTTCGGGCCAGGCGCCGCCCGTGATCAACATCAAGAAGTATGCCAACCGGCGGCTCTACAACACCGCGACCTCGAGCTATGTCACGCTCGATAACCTGGCAGAGATGGTAAAGACCGGTACCGATTTCATCGTCACCGATGCCAAGACCGGAGAAGACCTAACCCGCTCTGTCCTCACCCAGATCATCGTTGAGCAGGAAGGCAAGGGCCAATCCCTGCTGCCGATCAAATTCCTGCGGCAGATCATCGGGTTTTATGACGATTCCTTGGGGGGCGTCCTGCCGCGATATTTGGAAATGAGCATGGAATCGTTTGCCCAGAACGAATCCAACATGCGCAAATTGATGCAGGATGCCTTCAAAGGCATGTTCCCGTCACAGCGCATGGAAGAAATCGGCAAGCAGAATCTGGCGTTGTTCGAGAGCGCCATGAAGATGTTCAACCCGTTTGGCACCATGACCCGGCCCCAAGCCAACTCTGCACCCCAGCCAGGCCGTCCTGAAGCAAGCATCGATGTGCAGTCGCTCAAGGCCGAGCTCGAGTCCCTTCAGGCCAAAATCGATCGCCTCGCTCGCGATCGCTAAATCCTCTCACCAACGCCAGGGTTGATCCCCGAGTCGCAAGTCGCCCCGGAACCCGAAATTTATTCTCCTATTAGTTGATATAAGATTAAATTATTAATATTTATTGAAATCAAATATTATATAAATTTTTTATATTAATAAAATAAATATATTAGCTTATATTGAGATTTTTATTACATTATATTATACAAATATTCCAATAAGTTTTGAGATAATATTTTTTATATCATTTTTATTTATATAATATTTTCAATAGATTCTCATCAGCGAAAGGACTATCTTTTTCAGCGCATACGATGATATATATTCAACTATTAAGTTGCACAAAGCCGCTTCTTGATACTCGTAAAAGTTCATAATCGGCGGCAACCCATTGGCGAAAGATCTGGGGGATGTCATGACGCAACTTGCAACGGGCGGCGACACGCCAACTCAAATTCGGCCTGCCAGCGCATGTCCGGCGAATCGCGTCGGTAGTGTCGACAAGCACGTCGGTCAGCGGATTCGCGATCGTCGCGTGATGCTGGGTTTGAGCCAGCAGCAAATGGCCGAGATGATCGGCGTCACTTACCAACAAGCCCACAAATACGCGCGGGGCATCAATCGCATCTCGGCCGGCCGGCTCTTCGAAATCGGTCGCGCATTGAGCGTGCCGATCGCCTTTTTCTACGAGGGCCTCGACGGCGCCGAGGATGAGACGTCCTCGCATCGTCATCGCATGTGCCTCGAACTCGCGCGGAACTTCGCCAGCATCTCGAACGAGAAGCATCAGGAAGCGATTAGTCAGCTCGCTCGCACTTTGGCGGATCAACAGTAACTGAAGGCGCGCCGATCACGGTCGACGTGCGCCGGCCTCGATCGTTCGCGCGACCCTGAAGCCGATCGTGTAGCTGGCAATCGATCCGACGTTGCCCATGCGCGCGGCTGAGGTCGCGAGCGCCGGGATGTAATACCAGTCGCCGCCTCGGGTAACCCGCCGCGGACATGCGGCATGATTCGCCTCCTCTCTTGCCGGATCGTGTCGCTCGCTCCAGCAATCGGCGACCCACTCCGAGACGTTGCCCGACATATCCCGAAGCCCGAACGGATTGGGAGGGAAACTTGCGACCGGTGCGGATTGATTTCCGCCAAACGGGTCCGCGCCGCAACTGCGACAGTTCGCGTGCCCCACCCCCACGTCATCGCCCCAGCTATAAGCGGTCACGGTCCCGGCCCGGGCCGCATATTCCCACTCGGCCTCCGTCGGCAATCGATACGCCTTGCCAGTGACCCGCGTCAGCCATGAGGCGTAGATATTGGCGTCGTCCCAATCGACGTTGATCACGGGTCGTGATCCACGGCCCCAGCCGTGGTCATCCTGGCCGCCCCGACACACACCAGCTTCGACACACAGCTGGTACTGATCGAATGTCGTCTCGGTTTCGGCGATCGCGAACGGACTCTCGATCGCGCGGTCGATCGCCGGTGCGAAGGCCGGTCGTTGACCTTCGGCGCCCATGATAAACCGCCCGGCCGGCAGCACGACCATGGTTGGGCAGATGTCGCAATCGCGGATGCGCGGCAACTCGGCGGCGACCGCGTGGCTCGCCAGCATTATTGCGAGCAACAGTTCGATCATGGCGCCCATTCCGCCCTCACCGCGTCATCGACCTCTTGAGCACGATACTGCCGCGACAACGCGGCGAAATCGTGGGCATCGAGCAATCGTGACAAGGCCCAGATCGCTGCCGCCCGCACGATCGGCGAAGGGTCCTCGACGCGCGTGCGGGCGACGCCGGCCAATGAAGGTCGTTGACTATTGCCAATGGCAATCAAGACATTGCGGACAAACCGATGGCGACCGATCCGCTTGATCGGCGATTTGCCGAAGAGCGCGCGGAAAGAACCATCGTCGAGCATCGCAAGATCGGCGAGACGTGGGGCCGTCAATTCGGCCCGCGGCAGAAAGTCGGGCTCCGTCGTCGTCCGCGCGAACTTGTTCCAGGGGCAAATGGCGAGGCAGGCGTCGCATCCGTAGATACGATTGCCGATACCTTCTCTCAGGTCTCGCGGAATATGGCTCTTATGTTCGATGGTCAGATACGAGATGCAGCGCCGGGGATCGATCCGGTAGGGACCGGTGAAGGCGCGAGTCGGGCATATGTCGAGGCATTGCCGGCATTCGCCGCAATGATCGGACTCCGATGGATCGGGCGCGATTTCAAGCGTGGTCAGTACTTCCGCCAAGAACAGCCACGACCCGAATTGACGAGAGACCAGGTTCGTATGTTTGCCCTGCCAGCCGAGCCCTGAGGCCTGGGCGAGCGGCTTCTCCAGCAGCGGCGCGGTGTCGACGAACACTTTGACATCGCCGCCATGGGTCGCCGTCAGCCAACGCGCAAAGGCCTTCAGCCGCTTTTTCAGCGTATCGTGGTAGTCGCGATTGCGGGCGTAGACGCTGATATCGCCGAGGTCCGCCGGCGTCGGCGCAACATCGGAAACGGGTCCGTAGTTGAGTGCAACCATGATCGCTGAACGTGCCTCCGGCCACAGCACGGAAACATCCGCGCGACGATCAGCGGTGTCGGTCAGCCAGGTCATGTCGCCGGCAAAATCGGCGGCGATAAAATCGCGGAACTCGTTTTGAGCGCGGTCGGGCGTTCGGGCTGCCGTGAAGCGGACGGCATCGAAGCCGAATGCCATGACTTCGCGGCGCAGCGATTCGCGATCAATCGTCGCCATCTTCAGACACCTTGCCGCTCTGCCCCGCCGCAAACGCCTGCGCGAATGCGGCCAGGGAGCCCGTCGCGATCGCCGTGCGCATGTCGGCCATCAGTTTTTGATAGAAGGCGACGTTGTGCCATGACAACAGCATCAGGCCGAGAATTTCGTCGCAGCGGACCAGATGGTGCAAGTAGGCGCGGCTGTAATTGCGGCTGGCCGGGCAATTGACCGTCTCATCGAGTGGCCGTTGGTCTTCGGCGTGCTTCGCGTTGCGAAGATTGAGCGGGCCTTCTGCGGTGAAGGCCTGGGCCGTTCGGCCCGAGCGCGTCGGGATCACGCAGTCGAACATGTCGATGCCGCGCATCACCGCGCCGACAATGTCGAGCGGCTTGCCGACACCCATCAGATAGCGTGGCCGGTCCGCCGGCATATGCGGCGTCAGGCCGTCCAAGGTCGAGAACATCAGGTCCTGGCCTTCGCCGACCGCAAGCCCGCCTATCGCGTATCCGTCGAAGCCGATGCGTTTCAGCGTGGTCGCCGATTCCTCGCGCAGGTCGGCATGAACGCCGCCCTGAACGATCCCGAAGAGCCCGTATCCCGGTTTCTCGACATAGGCCGTCCTCGATCGTTCCGCCCATCCCATGGAAAGGCGCATGCTGGCGGCGACATCGGCTTTCTCGGCCGGATAGGGCGTGCATTCGTCGAACGCCATGGTGATGGTGGCATCCAACAGCCGCTGGATCTCGATCGAACGCTCGGGCGACAAATAGTGGCGCGAGCCGTCGACGTGAGACTGGAACGTAACGCCGCCATCGTCGATCTTGCGAAGCTTCGCGAGCGACATGACCTGATAGCCGCCAGAGTCGGTCAAGATCGGGCCCTGCCACCCCATGAACGGGCGCACGCCGCCGAGCCGCGCGACGCGCTCCGCGCCCGGGCGCAGCATCAGATGGTAGGTGTTGGCAAGTATGATCTGCGCGCCTGTCGACGCCACCGTCTCGGGAAACATGGCTTTTACAGTTGCCGCCGTGCCGACCGGCATGAAGGCCGGCGTGTCAATCGCGCCGTGGGCTGTGACCAGCCGTCCGCGCCGGGCAGGGCCGTCGGTCGCGAGCAGGTCGAACGCGAGGCTCGGCGACGTCACTGGGGGCTCGCCCGATGCAGCCAGCACGCATCACCGTAGGAGTAGAAACGGTACCCGTTGGAGATCGCATGCCGGTAAGCGCCTTGCATACGATCGAGTCCGGCGAAGGCTGAGACCAGCATGAAAAGGGTCGATTTGGGCAGGTGGAAATTGGTCATCAGCACGTCGACGAGTTTGAAACGATAACCGGGCATGATGAAGAGCGATGAGTCGTCCGCGAATCGGTCAATCGTGCCGTCTTTCTTGGCGGCCGTTTCGAGCAGCCGGGCCGACGTTGTCCCGACCGCAATGACCCGCCCGCCTGCGGCGCGCGCGCGATTGATCGCGGTAGCGGCGGATTCACTGATCCAGCCATGTTCGGCGTGCATCCGATGCTGGCGAGGGTCGTCGGTCTTCACCGGCAGAAAGGTACCCGCGCCGACGTGCAGAGTCACATGGACGCGTGTCGCGCCCGCCGCGTCGATCCTATCGAGTAACGCCGGCGTGAAATGCAGTCCTGCCGTCGGAGCAGCGATTGCGCCGTCATGGACGGCATAGGCGGTTTGATAGTCGGTGCGATCGCGTGCGTCGTCGGGACGGTCGATATAGGGCGGCAACGGCACATGTCCGATCCGCTCGATCATTGCCATGAAGGCTGGGCCATGTACACGAAACTCAAGTTCGATCAGGCCGTCGTCTGTTTTGCCGACGACCCGAGCCGATAGATCTTCGGAGAACGTGACGGTCTGGTCCGGTTTGAGTCGCTTGGCCGGTCGCGCGAAGGCCAACCAGCGGCCCGGTGATCGCTCCTGATGCAGCAGACATTCGACCTCGACCTCGCCACGCCGACCCAACAGGCGTGCTGGGATGACTCGCGTATCGTTGAAAACCATGACGTCGCCCGGTCGGACGAGGGTTGGAATATCGCGGATCGTCCGATCGGCGAGGGTACCGGCAACCTCAAGCAATCGGGCGTGATCGCGCGGCACGGCCGGGCGATCGGCAATCGCGGCCCGCGGTAGCTCGAAATCGAAATCCTCAGTACGCATGAGGTCCGTGCAAGGTCAGCATAGGGGAACGCGCCGACTATCTATAATATGGTGTCGGGTGCAACGAGGGCGGAGATGGCGGTGGAGTGGCTTTGGTCACGCATTGATCGTGGTCTTGGTGCTGTGACGGTTGCTGCCGGCGCTGTGTTGGGTTCGCAAATCGCCCCCCTGATTGCGCAATATCTTGCGCGAACCGGCGACCGGATCGCAAAAGCTCAGGCCCAGGTCCTGGCCATTCAAAGCAGTCTCAAGTTCCAGGTGATGTCCGAGACCGTGCGCGGCGAGCTGGCCAACGACGCCGCCCGCGAACTCTCTGCCGGCCGCGCGATCCACGACCCTATCGCGGCAGCAAATCTATTCACCAAGCCGTTTTCGCTGTGGCGGAATGGCGACGTCAGCACCGTTGATTTGACCGTCGCGAGCTTCGTGCCCGCGCTTCCAACGACACCCGAAGCGATTACCTATACCGTCGTCGGCGTTGCTCTCGGTTTCCTCGCTTACGAGATCTTGCGCTGGCCGGTCATGATCGTTTTGACCGGCCCACCCAAGCGGCGCTTCCCGCGCAAGGGATAGCCGCGACCGCCGCTCTCTGTTGCAACGCACAGACCGGTATGCTACCACCCCGCCGGCGGTCGCGAGGGGTCCGGTCGGAACCCAAAAAATCGCTTTAAATTCAATATCTTAAGTCGGTTTCCCGACGCTCGTATCCGGCTGTTTTTCGGAGACGTTTTTTGGGAAGTCCTGGCTTTTTGTCGCGAAGGATTTTGATCGGTGGCGGCGGAAGCGGAAGGGGTCAGCGGAGTAGCGGCACGATATGCCGCAGCGCTTTATGACCTGGCGGACGAGCAAAGCGCGCTCGACGCGGTGGCGGCCGATCTCAAGGGCCTCAACGATCTGGTTGCCGATAGCGACGATTTCCGCCGATTCATCAAAAGCCCAGTCATGTCGCGGACCGATCAGGGCAAGGGCATCGCCGCCATTGCCGATCGCGCCAAGCTCAATCCTCTCACCCGCAAATTTCTTGGACTGGTCGCCGCCAATCGGCGTTTGTTCGCATTGCCTGGGATGATCTCCGGCTTCCTCGCCATTTTGGCCAAGCGTCGCGGCGAGGTGACGGCCGAGGTAACTTCGGCAGCCGCTCTTTCCGAAGCACAGGCCGCGTCGTTGGTCGCGTCGCTCAAACAAACCGTGGGCCGCGCCGTTGCGCTCACGTCCAAGGTTGATCCGTCGATCCTCGGCGGCCTGATCGTCAAGGTCGGCTCACGTATGGTCGACAGTTCGCTCAAATCCAAACTTCAGCGCCTGAAGCTCGTGATGAAAGGGGTCGGATAAATGGACATCCGCGCCGCAGAAATTTCCAACATTCTCAAGCAGCAAATCGCCAATTTCGGCACCGAAGCCGAATCGGCCGAAGTGGGCCAAGTGCTCGCGGTTGGCGACGGCATCGCCCGCGTCTACGGGCTCGACAACGTCCAGTCGGGCGAGATGGTCGAGTTTCCGGGCGGCCTCAAGGGCATGGCGCTCAATCTCGAAACCGACAACGTCGGCGTCGTGATCTTCGGCGATGACTCGGGCATCAAGGAAGGCGACACCGTCAAGCGCACCGGCACCATCGTCGACGTTCCGGTCGGCAAAGGCCTGTTGGGTCGCGTCGTGGACGGCCTCGGCAATGCCATCGACGGCAAGGGCGAGATCAAGGCGACCGAACGCCGTTTGGCCGAACTCAAGGCCCCAGGCATCATTCCGCGCCGCTCGGTGCACGAGCCGATGCAGACCGGCATCAAGGCGATCGACGCGTTGATCCCGGTTGGTCGCGGTCAGCGCGAGCTGATCATCGGCGACCGGCAGACTGGAAAAACCGCCGTCATCCTCGACACGATCATCAACCAGAAGAAGGTGAATGCATCGGGGAACGAGAAGGAAAAGCTTTACTGCATCTATGTCGCCGTCGGTCAGAAACGCTCGACCGTGGCGCAGGTGATGAAGACGCTCGCCGACCAGGGCGCGCTCGAATACACCATCGTCGTTGCCGCCACCGCGTCGGACCCGGCGCCGATGCAGTTCCTCGCGCCCTACACCGGCGCTGCCATGGGCGAATGGTTCCGCGACAACGGCATGCACGCCGTCATTTTCTACGACGATTTGTCGAAGCAGGCCGTCGCCTACCGCCAGATGTCGCTGCTGCTGCGCCGCCCGCCAGGCCGCGAAGCGTATCCGGGTGACGTGTTCTATCTCCACTCGCGTTTGCTCGAGCGCGCGGCGAAACTCAACGAGAAGAACGGCGCCGGCTCGCTGACCGCGTTGCCGGTGATCGAAACTCAAGCCGGTGACGTATCGGCCTATATTCCGACCAACGTGATCTCGATCACCGACGGTCAGATTTTTCTTGAAACGACGCTGTTCTATCAGGGCATCCGGCCCGCGCTGAACGTCGGCATCTCGGTGTCGCGCGTCGGCTCGGCCGCCCAGATCAAAGCGATGAAGCAAGTGTCGGGTTCGATGAAGCTCGAACTGGCCCAGTACCGTGAAATGCGCGCCTTCGCCCAGTTTGCCTCGGACCTCGACCCAGCCACGCAGAAACTGCTGTCGCGCGGCGAGCGCCTCACCGAACTGTTGAAACAGCCGCAATACAAGCCGGTTCCGGTCGAGGAACAGGTGGTGTCGATATTTGCCGGCACCGGCGGGTATCTCGACAAGATCGCAGTGAAGGACATCGGCCGTTTCGAGAGCTCGATGTTGGCGGCTCTGCGCGACAAGGGCGCCGACATTCTCACCGCGATTCGGAGCGAAAAAGCGCTGAGCGACGCCCTCCGGGCCAAGCTCAAGTCGTTCCTCGACGATTTCACCAAGTCCTTCGCCTAACGCCCACGCACGGTATCAGACACAGGCCCGCGTAGTCGCCCATGCCCAGTCTCAAGGACTTCCGCGTCCGGATCGCGTCGGTGCAGTCGACGAAGAAGATCACCTCCGCCATGAAAATGGTGGCGGCGTCGAAACTGCGCCGCGCCCAGGAAGCGGCCGAGGCGGCCCGGCCTTACGCCGAACGCATGGAAAAGATGCTGGGCAATCTGGCCGGTAGTTTCAAAGGTCAGGCCGGCGCGCCCAAGATGATGGCCGGCACAGGCAAGGACGACGTTCATCTGCTGCTGGTCATGACCGCGAACCGCGGTTTGTGCGGCGGCTTCAACTCGAACATCATTCGTATGGCGCGCACGACGATTCGCGAGCTGCGCGATCAAGGAAAGACAGTAAAGGTGCTGTGCGTTGGCCGCCGAGGCCGCGACAACCTGCGCCGTGACTATTGCGATCTGATCGTCGACAGTTTCACCGAGTTCGGTCGCAAGACCGTCGCCCTCGTCGAGGCGGCCCAAGTCGCGACCAAAGTCACCGACATGTTCGAGGCAGGCCAGTTCGACGTCTGCACCATGATCTACTCGCGGTTCAAGTCGGCCATGACGCAGATTCCGAGCCGCCAGCAGATCGTGCCGTTTCCGGCCCCGGCATCGGCAGCGCCTTCGGTGCCTTACGATTATGAACCGTCCGACAAAGAAATTCTGCAAGACCTGTTGCCGCGCAATCTCGCAATCCAGGTCTTCCGGTCGATGTTGGAAAACGCAGCGTCGTTCTACGGCGCGCAGATGACGGCGATGGACAGCGCGACCCGCAACGCCGGCGACATGATCAGAAACTTGACGCTCCGCTATAACCGCACGCGCCAGGCGATGATCACCAAGGAACTGATTGAAATCATCTCGGGGGCCGAGGCGGTCTAACGCCGTCCCCCGAGGCACGACAGGAGCAAACCGATGGCCAAGAACAATGCAGGCGTGATTTCTCAAGTGACCGGTGCCGTGGTCGATGTCAAGTTCGACGGCGATCTGCCGTCGATCCTGAACGCCCTTGAGGTCGACAACAAGGGCAAGCGCCTCATTCTCGAGGTCGCGCAGCACTTGGGCGAATCGATCGTGCGTTGCATCGCCATGGACTCGACCGATGGTCTGGTCCGCGGTCAGAAAGCGACCGACACCGGTAACGCCATACGCATGCCGGTCGGTCCAGGCACGCTCGGGCGCATCATGAACGTGATTGGCGAGCCGGTCGACGAGCGCGGTCCGATCGAAGCCAAGGAATTCTACCCGATTCACCGCCAGGCTCCGGCGTTCCAGGATCAGTCGACCACGGCCGAAATCTTTGTCACCGGAATCAAGGTGATCGACCTGCTCGAACCCTACGTGAAGGGCGGTAAGGTCGGCCTGTTCGGCGGCGCGGGCGTGGGCAAGACCGTGCTGATTCAGGAGCTGATCAACAACATCGCCAAGCAACACGGCGGTTACTCGGTGTTCGCGGGCGTCGGCGAGCGGACCCGCGAGGGCAATGACCTCTATCACGAGTTCATCGAGTCCAACATTATCGATCTCAAAGGCGATAAGAGCCGCGTCGCGCTGGTGTTCGGTCAGATGAACGAGCCGCCAGGCGCCCGTGCGCGCGTCGCGCTCTCGGGCCTAACACAGGCCGAATATTTCCGCGACGCTGAAGGCAAGGACGTGCTGTTCTTCGTCGACAACATCTTCCGCTTCACCCAGGCGGGCTCGGAAGTGTCGGCGCTGCTGGGCCGCATTCCGTCGGCGGTCGGTTATCAACCGACACTCGCAACCGATATGGGCGCGCTGCAGGAGCGCATTACCTCGACCAAGAAGGGCTCGATCACATCGGTGCA
>VGEM01000003.1 GCA_016869315.1 Alphaproteobacteria bacterium
CCTCGGCGTGCACGGCGTCGGCCACCTTACGCCATCCGGTAACTTGCGCATCGTCATGGATACCCGGTGTACGCCAGTATCCCTTTCCCGCGCGACTTGGCTGCACCCCCTCAGTCACGATCATTCCAGCGCTTGCCCTCTGGCGGTAATAGTCCACCATCATTGCAGTCGGGACATCGCCGAAGCCCGCCCGATCTCGAGTCATCGGGGCCATGATGATGCGATTGGAGAGGTCAATGGCGCCAAGAGAGATGGGGCTAAAAAGGCTTTTGGACATTCGTTCTTCTGCCATTGAACGATGTTGACCGCAATTTGCGTTATCTTCTATGATTTTTTTTACGCAGATCAAGGAAACACGATGAATTACAGGTTTCAAGGAAAAGCTGCATTGGTAACAGGGGCGAGCGGCGGCATTGGTCGCGCGACGGCGCAAGCATTCGCCGCATCAGGGGCGATGGTAGTGGTCTCCGATGTGAACGATGCAGGTGGCCTTGAAACCGTAAAACTTATTGCCGAGGCGGGTGGCAAGGCCGTGTTCCAGCATTGCGATGTTGTGCAGGCCAGCCAAGTTAAAGCGCTCGTCGACCGATCTGTCTCCGAATTCGGCAGATTGGATTTCGCTCACAATAATGCCGGCATCAATAACGTGGCGGCGAACGAGTATGATGATGAAGTTTGGGCGTGCGGCTTAGGGATCAACCTCACCGGCGTGATGCTTTGCATGCGTGAAGAGGCCGAAGTCATGCTGAAACAAGGCAAAGGCGCGATCGTAAACACTGCTTCGATCAACGGGCTTGTCGGCAATCCCAGCCAGCCGGCATATGTCGCAGCGAAGCACGGCGTTGTTGGCCTCACCCGACATGGCGCGTTGCGCTGGGCCAAGAAGGGAATTCGCGTTAATGCGGTCTGCCCGGGGGTCATCGAGACACCGATGACCGCCCCGCTTTTCGGCAATCCCGAGATGCGCAAGGTCATCGATGGCATGACGCCGATGGGTCGCATAGGACGGGCCGACGAAATCGCCGCCGCCGTGCTATGGCTTTGCTCCGATCAAGCAAGCTTTGTCACGGGACACCCACTGGTGATTGATGGCGGGGCTACAGCCTTCTAACCAGCTTGAGTGTCAGGCGACCTCGCCCCACGGCGCAGCCTTGGTGCCGCGAGACACATAATGGCCATTCACCCGTTTGTGGAATTCGGCCGCTCGCGCGCGCGGATTGTAGAACTGGCGATACCAGATCCGAACCTTGTCGAACGGGCCGTCGCCTTTCACCATCATCGGATTGATGCACGGACGCTTATTGCCCCAGATTTCGAAATCTTGCGCAAATGCAAACTCTCCGGCTTTCTCGTAACTGTTGGCGGTAGCAATATCAGCCTCAGTCGGTTGAACGTTCGGCACCTTCACCATCAGGCCGTACCACACCTTGATCACGCCATCATCGATTGGGGTGTGAGTAATCAGCATGTGTGATGGGTATTCGCCGATCATCACCGATTGCAGAATGCCTGGGCCAGTGTACCAGGTGTCATTGGTCATTGGCTCGCCACCTTGTGCCGCCAACGTCTTATGTCCTGCGGCCAGGATCTGGCGGACAACGTGATCGGCAAACACATTCTCGAAGCGCGCCATTTCGATTGAACCGTGGACCGGCTCAAGATGCGCCTTGTCGGCCATGTTATCGACGACCTCCTGTGGGTGGCAGACTAGCTCGCCGAGCGAGCGAACATTCCAGTTCACCCAATGAGGCTGCCCGTAAGATTCGAAGAGTGGAAGTTCGTAGTCCGGCTCTCCGCCCTCAGGGTCATACCAAGTCCACACACAGCCGGCGCGCTCGATCACGCGCCAAGTCTTCAAACATGCAGCTTTGGGAATTGATGCCGGCGAATAGGGGATTTCGTTGCAACGGCCGTCGGGTCCGAACCGCCAAGCGTGGTAAGGGCAACGAATATTGTCGCCGACGACGTGCTCGCGGTCTTTCACAACATACGACGTTGTGTTGCGTGCCAAATGAGTCCCCATGTGCGGGCAATAAGCTTCCACCATGAAAACCCGACGACTCTGCTGACCACGGTACAGAACTAAATCCTGACCGAAATAGCGGACTGCCATCGGCACCGCCGTCACCTCGGAAGCGGCCGCGACCATGAACCACCCGCGTGGAAACGTGAATTCCCCTAGCCGATAGTCAGCAGTTTTGGCCATCAGATTCGCTCCCCGTCTATGGCATGAAAGGCTACAGCGAATCGCAATATATTTTCAATAAAATTACGAACGTATCGAAATAATCTATTTTTGACATATGATTGCGAAATCAATTGTCAGATAATTTACGCAGAATTGTCTGCTTCCTCTGGGGTTAAACTGAGGTCAGCTGCCGTTATTCGCGCTACCCGGGCGTTGTATTTAATCGTCTTCACCGCAATCGATGTCTCGACGTGATGTACGCCGGGAATCGCCAAAATGCGTTCCGAGGCAACCTCGAACAAGCTGTCCAGCGTATCAAAAAGGCAGACGACCCAAATATTGAATCTGCCCAACGTGATCGTAACTGCGTTGACCAGTGGAACATCCGCAATTTTCGTTGCGATACTGCGCACATCTTCGACACAGGCCTGGACGCCTATGAATGCAAGTTTCGAAGTGTTCTCCAATCCGAAATCGGTAATCGCAGTAAAGGTCATTAGCCGTTCTTGCTGCAACCGTTTGATGCGCCCCCTCACTGTCCCTTCAGTCACGTTGAGGTCTGCAGCGATTTTACGATTCGAAATCCGCGCATCATTGCCCAGAATATCAATTATCTGGCGGTCGAGATCGTCGATCTGAACTTTACTCATGTTAATTCCGCGCTTCGATCGGGGCTATGTCGAACTTGTATTTAATGACGTCGACCGCAATTGCTGGCGTCATCGAATGTATGCCACGCACCTTAGAGAACTTCTCGAAAAGTAACTTCGGAAGCTCATCGAAGTCGCGGAGGACAACGAGCATGTCGATATCGTAGCGCCCGGTGACCAAATGCGCCGCGAACACTTCCTCGAACTCGGCAAGCTCCGCGGCCACTTCAGAAGCGGGTCGACCATCGACTTCGATCGCCATCTCCATAAGCACATTATATCCATGCGCCGCGAAATCGGAGACGGCCACCACGCGCAGTTTGTCGGCGTCTTCCATGCGACGAATGCGAGTCGATACTGTAGCGGCGGTCAAACCCAGATTATCGGCAATCTGTTGATTCGTAGCCCTGCCATTAATCCGCAATTGGGCGACGATGTTCCGATCAATATCGTCGACAGTGAAATTCTCACTCATAGGTGACGCCTCAATTTTACAGATGACCCTGCCCCGATGGCACGCGACAGGTCAACAAACTTCTCTGACGGATATACACGGACCACACACCAACGCATCAAAAACCTTCCGAAATACGCGACACCTTCCCAGGTGTCATGCGTGCTTATGGATCAGCGCTCGGTCAAGCTCGATGCGGCGGCTCGCAAACCATGCAAAAAGCGTGGCAATGAGGCCGATCGGAATAATAATCGTAAGCGCCACTCGTAAAGAGTGTGCGTCGTTGCCAAACGCCTCACTGAGAAGACCCGTTGCCCACGGCCCTACGAAATAAGCCAGCAGGGTCGTCACTGCAAGGAACAGAGCTGTAGCAGTAGCGCGGAAACGGGCAGGTAAAATGTATTGCAGTGTCGCATATATGCCAACCGACCACCCACCGCCCAAAAGGCCGGACGGAATGGCCAGCAACTTGGCCAACGCGAACGAATCAGCCCACGTAGCCGCCAGGATCGCGCATGTTGCCGAGCCCATCGCAAACGCCGAGAGCCTCACCGGCCATGCCATACTGTACTTAGCCATACGATCCGAGATCGCGCCAAAACACAGCATTCCGACCAATCCCGCTAGTCCAAAATTTACAGCAAACGCGGTTTTCGCGGCCACAGGATCGAGCCCATAACCACGCGTAAGTAACTCCGGCCCCCAATACCCGAACGCAACCCCAGAGAGCGCGCCAAGTCCGAAGGCAAACATCATCAGCACGAAACTGGCATTGCGCGCCAATAGAGCGACGAGCGCAGTCATCGCAATGGTGGATTGGCTGCGTTCGCCTCTTGGGGCGATCTGTCCGGGATCACGGACGATCATTGCGGTCAATACGCCCAGAACAATGCCGAGCACACCGAGCAAGTGGAAAGCGAAACGCCAGTCCTGATAAGCCGCGAGCGCCGGCCCGCCCGCTTGACCAATGATTTGGCCAAAATAGGTCGCGAGCCCCAGGATCGCGAATGCAATGCCACGTCGTTCAGGCTTGAAATAGTCCGAGAGTAGCGAATATGCGGGCGCAACGAATGCCGCCTCGCCGATACCCACAGTTGCACGCGCCACCAAAAGGCTCGTCTGCCCGGTCGCCATTCCTGTTGCAACGGTCGCAGCACTCCATAACACGCACCCGCCGGCGATGATCACCACGCGCGAATATCTGTCGGCCAGACGTGCGAATGGCACACCGAGTACGACATAGAGGACGATAAATGCGGGCCCCATCAGAAGGCCCATCATCGCATCGCCAAGTCCGAACTCTTGCTTGATTGGTCCAATAAGTCCTGTGATCAGATAACGGTCGGCAAAATTGAAGATTGAGACCATCAGTAAGACGGTCAGGACAATCCAAGGGTTAGTTAGCGTTCTCGTTTGATCTTGGGTCAATCGCGTAGCACCGATCCGCCGTTGACGTGCCAGACCTGACCATTGATCCATTGGCCGTCGTCCGACGCGAGGAAAGCCACCGCGCCAGCAATATCTCCTGGCTGGCCTAAACGAGTATGCGGCAGGGCCGCGAGAGCGGCTTTGGCAAAATCTTCACTGAGATGCTGTTTCAACGCTTCCGTCATAACAACACCAGGGCAAATGCCGTTGGCGCGAATGCCCTTTTTGCCGAATTTGCGTGCGACGTGTCGCACCAGTGCGTGAATCGCATTCTTCGTCATCGGATATGCCACCTGAATCGGATTACCCGAGATCGCTGCTCCCGATGATGTGTAAATCATTGTTCCACTGCCGCGCTCAAGCAACACAGGCAATGCCGCTTGCGTCGCCAGGAAATGGCTCTTGGTGTTTATCGCAAATGAATTGTCCAACACATTCTCGGGACAGTTTAGAATGTCGACATCGCCCTCCGTGCCGCCTGCAAGATTGGAATGGTAAAAATCCAAGCTACCGAACTCGTCTAGAGCGGCCTTCACGATCGCGGCTTGGGAAGCAGCCTTGGTTCCGTCGAGATACATGCCGATAGCCTTACCGCCACCGCTGCGGATGGAGACAGCGATTTCTTCCGCCCATGCCTGATTGATATCGCCAATGACGACAGCAGCACCCTCTTCGGAAAGCCTGCGCGCTGTCGCTGCGCCGATACCGCGGCCCCCGCCCGCAACGACGCCAACTTTTTTTGCTAAGCCGCGCATTACCCCGCCGATACGCTTTATGCGTTTAATAAGTGGCTATATAATACGCGTATGGCGGTCAAATCAAAACATTATTTATGTTTTGCGCAATCTAGTACGTGACGATAGTGGGGGAGAAGAATTGACCATGACAGGCCGATTGGCGGGGCGCAATGCGCTTATCACCGGAGCAGCCGAGGGCATCGGCAAGGACATAGCCCGGCGCTTTGCTCGCGAGGGCGCAAACGTAATCGTGGCGGACATAAATCAAGCGCTTGGCCAAGACACTGCGGACGCTATCCAGGCCGAAGGCGGATTGGCGCGCTTCGTGGCCGTCGATGTCACCAATAAGCAGGGCGTGCTGGACTTGATGGAAACAGCCGGGGCGGTTGATATCCTCGTGAACAACGCTTGGCACGGACAGGGAGGAATAGGTCGGGTGGAAAACAAGCGCGACGATCAGTTTGAGGCATCGTTGCGCATGGGCCTACATGCCTGCCAGTGGACAATGCAGGCCACATTTCCCCATATGAAGGCGCAAGGTTGGGGCCGGATCATCAACATGGCTTCGCTTAACGGCGTGAATGCACACATCGGCAGCGCCGACTACAACGTTGCAAAAGAAGCATTGCGTGCGCTCACCCGCACTGCGTCGCGCGAGTGGGCGCTGTACGGCGTCTGTTGCAACATCGTCTGCCCTGCGGCGCTGTCAGAATCTACGCGGCGCATTATGGTCCAGCAACCTGGCATGATCGAACGGATCAGTGCCGCGAATCCTATGGGCCGGTTGGGCGATCCTGAAACTGATATCGGTGGCGTGTGTACTTTCCTCGCCAGCGACGACGCCGCCTATCTGACTGGTAACACGTTGTTCGTAGATGGCGGCGCTCACATTAACGGCGTTGCTTTGGCACCTGATTTAGGAGACGCGTAACCTGGCGGCACGTGCCAATTGAAGAAGGACCTACAGAGATGTGGGACGCCGGCCAATCCATGGCGCTGCTCGTTCCAATTGACCTGCAAGACGGAACAAAGACGCTTCGTCGCCATAACGGCCAGTGAACATTATCCCAATCGGTAGAGCGGTCGAAGATGTGGCAAGCGGAATCGACATAGCTGGCTGGCCAGTCATATTGGCGAGTTGCGTGAAGGGCGAGAAGGTCGCAATGCGCTGCGCCCACTTATTGAAGTCCGATTCGCTCGATAGGCCAATCCAACCCAGTTCCGGCGGCAGTGCGGCGACGGTAGGAGAAAGTATCACGTCGTAGTCATTCATAAACCCGGCCATCTCAATGGCCGCCGTCTGCATCGTGCTATTCGCACGAGCGAAATCGATACCACTGGTCTTCTGGCCGTAGTCAACGAAAGCGAGTGTGATCGGCTCTAATAAGTCCGGACCTGGAATTAAGCCGGTCAACTTGGCGCGATCAAGCACGTCAGCGGCGATCGACGAAGCACTGAGCACGAAACTTGCGGCTCCTAACGCCGCGGCATCCAGTTTGGGCGCGGCTTCCTCGACGTGATGCCCAAGACTTTCGCAAAGCCGCGCTGCAGTCCGCGCCGCTTCCTCGACTTCCGGATCCACAGGGCTGCGCGAGATCGGATTCAGCATGAGCGCGATTCGCAAAGCCCCTGGCTCCTTGTCAACCTGAGAGAGGAAACTCTCTGTAGGAGTGGGCGCCGCGTAACGCGATCCAGCCTCGACACCATGCGTTACGTCCATAATCGCAGCCGAATCTCGGACGGTGCGCGTGAGAGCGTGGTGCACAGAAAACCCGCCCCAACCTTCTGTGCGTGGCGGGCCCATCGGGATGCGACCTCGGCTTGGCTTCATCCCGAATAGTCCGCAGCATGAGGCGGGGATACGGATCGATCCGCCACCATCGGTGGCATGCGCGGCCGGTATGACACCAGCAGCGACCGCAGCGGCGGCTCCGCCTGAAGATCCGCCTGCAATACGAGAAAGATTCCACGGATTCCGAGTTGCCCCGGTCAGCTTATTCTCGGTTGTCCCGGTCAGGCCGAATTCAGGCGCAGTGGTTTTTCCGAAGATGACGAAGCCCGCGCGTTGCGCGCGCAGCACGAGTTCCGACGTTACAGTGGGACGATACCCGTGGTAGAAACGGCTGCCGTTTTCCGTGACCTCGCCCGCAATATAGGTGTTGAGATCCTTGAGTAACCACGGCACCCCCGTGAACGGTCCTTGCGGGAGGCCGCGCGCGATTGCTGCCCGCGATAATTCGTAATGCTGTTGCGCTATGAAGTTGAAGCGCGGATTAAGCGACTCCGCTCGCGCGATGGCCTCCTCCAGCACCTCGTAGGGTGACACTTTTCTCTCGCGGATCAATTCTGCCAATCCAAGTGCGTCGTGAGTGTCGAGCGGACTTGTGCGGCGTGTAATCGCGCTGGCGCTATCAGCCATACTCAATGTCGATGCCGAAGTCGCGGCGATCATGTCTCGACGACCTATCATACCGTTTTCCAATAGGGCGGCTTTGATCTCATGCCTGCGCGTAGTAGCGCGAATAGTATTTGCGGAATTGGGGAATCGGCCCATCACCGTCGCAAATGATCGGGTTAGGTTGATATTTCTGCCTGTCCCAAACCACCTTATCCTGATCAAACTGCTTGCAGATGTCGCGGATCAGAGCTTTGGCAACACCAGCGCGCTCCCCTTCGGCCTGCGCGCGTGGCTGCGTAAAGCAGAAACGCGCATGCACATGGTCAAGCTCCACCGGCGTCACGCAAGCAACGAGCAGCGTTTCTGAGATTCCGGTAAAGCGCGTCCAACTCTGGCCTGGCCCCATCGTGTCGTAGCTAATGCCTCCATCGACCTCGCCCCACGGCGTGCCCATTTTCGCCTTCACATCTGCGCCACGTCCCCACTCACCCCAGCGCAATTCGCCAAGCGGCACGTTCGCCGTGCCGTGGACAAATTTGAAATGCGCCACATCCACGCCGTTCTCGGCCATGTTTTGGATCGATCCCCAGACGTTCCATTCATGGATTTCGTAATCGGTCCACGCAGGATTGGCCGCCTCTGGCAGGTTCTCGACCTTGAATAGCGGTTCTATATCTTCCGGGTGATACCACATCCAAATCCACCGGTTGGCTTCGATGACGTGCCACGTCCGCGTGCATTTGCGCCTCACTTGAGGCGGAATGATTCGGGCGTAGGGAATTTCCTTCACGACGCCTTCCTCACCGTCATAGCGCCAGGCGTGAAATGGACATTCCAGCAAATTGCCACGCACCTTGCCGCCATGCCCCATGTGCGCGCCAATATGTTTGCAATAAGCATCGATAATGCGAACCTTGCCGTCCTCACCGCGCCACATCGCAAAGTCCCTAGCGAAGTAGCGCAACGGTTTAACCTGGCCAATGGCGAGGTCTGCCGATAGTTCGATCGGATACCATCCGAATGGAAATCCGATATTGAGACTTCGCTCCTCCACCGAAGCGCGCCCCTTTACTTCGGCAAGGCGCCAGTCGATCAAATCCTGGCCACGCAACTTTTCGAGAATCTGCCAGACAGCAACCGGGGGCGTGCGCGCATCGGTAGCAACGGCTTTGATGTCGGCCATAGGTTTCTCCAGCAATGTTATTTGAGATCGAAAACCCTAATCGCGTTCTCGCGCAGGAATTTGGGCCACACGTCATCCTTCAAGGGGACGCTCTGCATGTCAGAAAAAATACGATCTAGGCTGAGTCCCATCGGGAAGTAGCCCGCATAAATAATCTTGTCGGCACCGCGCGTGTTCGCATAGTCAATAATCGCTTTGGGATAGTGCTTGGGCGCGAAGGCACTGGTCGAATAATAGAGGTTTGGCCACTTTAGCATGAGCTTCACCGCCAGAGCTTCCCACGGCTCGGCTCCGTGACGCATCACGACTTTCAGATCGGGAAAGAACCAACATACTTCATCGAGATACTCGACCTTTTGCGTTTCCATCGGAATACGTGGACCAGGTATGCCGGCGTTCAGCAGTATCGGAATGCCAAGTTCTACGGCGCACGTGTAGAGTGGAAACATGTATTTGTGGTTGATCGCCACCTGCGGCAGCGTCCCAGCCGGAAACACGCTGATTGCCGATAGCCCGACCTCGGCGTGTACGCGTTTAATACGGCGGAGTTCGTCCATGCCGTTATTCGGATTGCAGGGCAGATCAAAGAAGAAGCGGTCACCGTATTTTTCCTTAGCACGATAAGATGTCGCGTTGTCATTCCAGCCCACCAGCGCTTTATCGATATTGAAACGATCCATCTGATCGACGGTCCAAGCAACATAGTCATCGACTTTCCGCGTTTGCGGGATGTCCTTGAACATGTACTGCGCGGGCATCGCAAACTGGTCGAGCGTTTGCCGATCCTTGATCAGTGGGCGGAAGGGAGCGAACCACTCGGCGCGATCATCGGCTTCCGGAATACCGAGCATCGTGTCGATGATACGAATGTGGGCGGG
Source organism: Alphaproteobacteria bacterium (assembly GCA_016869315.1). Taxonomy (GTDB): domain Bacteria; phylum Pseudomonadota; class Alphaproteobacteria; order Rhodospirillales; family Rhodospirillaceae; genus VGEM01. The sequence continues at coordinate 9,917 of VGEM01000003.1, forward strand.
CATTCCCATTCAAGGTTCTCCAATATTATTCGGCAGCAATAGCTTCGGCCATTCGGCACGAAGCGCGACCTTGTCGATCTTGCCAATATGATTGCGGGGTAACGGCTTACTTAAGAAAGCGACCTGACCCGGCGCCTTGTATCGCGCGAGCCTTTCGCCAACCCACTGGATCACTGCTGTTTCATTCCGTGAATCGCCTACCACGACTGCGACTAGACGTTCGCCGAGCCGCTCGTGAGCGATACCGAATGCTGCGCATTCAGTGACTCCGGGCATTTCGCCCAGCACACGCTCTACCTCAGCGCAATAAATGTTCTCGCCACCAGAAATGACCATGTCTTTCACACGATCAACAATGAAGATGTAACCTTCTTTGTCGAGATAACCGACATCGCCGGTTCGCAGCCAGCCATCAGGCGTGAATGCCGCGATGGTTTCTTGCGGCCGGTTCCAATACCCTTTCATTACCAATGCGCTGCGCACGAGGATCTCGCCGGTTTGGCCAATGGGCAACCCCAAACCGTCGGGACCGGCAATCCGCACATCCGCCAACGGCAACACGCGGCCCGCCGAAGCGCGGTTGCGGATAAAATCCTCGCCCACTGCTAGAGCGAACGCGCCCGATGTCTCAGTCATGCCGTAACCGGTGCCCATTACCGCTTGCGGACAAGCCGCCCGCACTTGGTCGAGCAAATTAACAGGCAGCGCTTGCCCGCCGGACGCTACGTTGCGCAGCGAGGACAAATCGGCATCCTTCAGTCGTGCGCGATGCAGTAGGTCCCACAACATTGTCGGGACCGCCGAGAATTGGGTTATCTTCTCATGCGCGATGAGGCGAACCGCCTCTTCGGCATCCCAGCGGCGCATGATAACCACCTTTGATCCAGCCAGCAGCGGCGACAGGAATACCGAACCGAGCCCGGAAATGTGGAATAGCGGATAGACCAACAGAGCGGCCTGGCGAGGCAAGTTGGCGATAATCGTTTCGACCGGCACGCCGTGCGTCTTAGCCATATTGTGCATAACCATCGTGCCAGAAAGTTGCGCTGCCATCAGGCCGGTGATTAGACTTCTGTGAGACAGGATGGCGCCTTTCGCACGACCCGTAGTCCCGGATGTGAAGAGGATCGCGCATGCGTCGTCGGCTCGAGCGACATCAGGCTCAAGGGCAGGCCTCGTCTCACCGCGCATGATCTCGGATGACTCGAATGGCTGGGTTAGATCCAGTATCCGTCCGGTGTAGCCCCCGACACGAATCAATTTCGCACGGGTCGTATCTGCCAGGACGATATGGGGCGTTGCATCGTCGAGCATCGCAACAATCTCGCCCGATGCGCCGCGACTATTGAGCAACACCGCTACGCCGCCCGCCTTCATCACCGCCAGGAACGCAACCATCCACTCCGCGCGATTGCGCATGCAAATCGCTACTCGATCACCACGACGAATTCCCAACATCGGGACGAGTTGATCGCGCCATGCGAAGAGTTCTTCGAACGAAAGTCGCCGCTCGACGCCGCTCGACGAAAAGTCGACAACGAAAGTTTTATCGCCATGCCGCAGGCGCGCATTCTCAATCATCAAATTAAGGTGGGGCGCGGCATTGACGAACTGGCGCACGCCGCCAATTTCTCCCAGCTCAAAAGGCGTTCCAGGAGCAGTCACTGCGGCAAAAACGGGATCGATTAGAATCATTCAGGTGCTTCAATAGACAGCAGCGGGGTTTTTCTGACGCGGGCTGCCCAGCATTTCGCGATAGGACGGCCTCGCCTGACCTCGATCAGAGAGCCCCAAATTGCCAGCGACTTCGGCGCCGATGAGGGTCTGGCCGGAAAGGTCTTCCCGGTCAGGCGCGCGATCAATCCCATCTATGATGTGCGCAGTGAATTCAGGATTTTCCGCGGTTTCGAGGAAGCCCTTGTACTGTTCGGGATTAGTCTCGCGGGCGATCAGCGAACGCTCAGTCACCAGCGGGCCCATCCAGATCGAAACCGCGATCACGCCTGTGCCGCGTAAATCATGCTCCATGTCATGCGCGAACTTATCGATCCCGGCTTTTTGCGCTCCATAGGCCGGGCCATGCATGTAGCAGGAGGCGCCGAACGATGAACCGAACGCGATCACGCCGCTGCGTCGCGGCACCATCAGTTTGGCCGCATGCCAGCTCGCGACATAAGCGCTCCGCAATCCGACATCGAGTATGCGAACAGCATCCAGTTCTTTTTCCCAGAACGGTTTTTTCTCAAGTAGTTGCTGGTGGATATAGGTGGCGTTATTGACAAGCACATCGAGCCGACCCTGTTCTTGCTTAATCCTGGCGAACAACGCCGCCACCTGCGCATCATCGCCATGGTCACAGATTACAGGGATTCCCTTGCCGCCAGCGGCGCTCACTTCCGCCGCCGTCTCCATGACGGTGCCCGGCAGAACCGAACCGTCCCATCCGATTGCATCGCCTGGCGTAATTGTGCGGCCAGTGACGTAAACAGTGTAGCCCAGTTCACCGAAGCCCCGCGCGATTCCGCGACCGGCGCCGCGGCTTCCGCCCGTGACGAGTGCAATTCTGGCAAGCGACATACAATCACCTCTCTTCAACTGATCGCTTCACACGGCCCATTTTACAAAGTGCGGAGTTAAAAGGCAAAGATTCTACGCAAACGGAAATATATCTGCATTTCTATATCAGTTATGCGCAGAAATCAGAGCGAATCCACACCCGTCACTCTTCGCAAAACTCGCCCCCTAACAGTCTAGTTTCGCTTGCCCACCGTCCAGCGGAATAGTCGCTCCCGTCAGATACCCCATGTCCGAGCTGCACAATGACACCACCGCACGACCGATGTCCTCTTTGAGCCTTCCTACGCGCCCCGGTGGAATCGTACGGAAGAATGCTTTGGCCTCGTCGGGATTCCGAGCGATCCAACCTTCGAGACCGGGAGATTCGGCGTGCGGCGCGATAGCGAGAACCCGTATCCCGTCGCGACCCCACTCCGCCGCCGCGGCGCGGGTTAGCGTGCGGATCGCCTGCTTGACCGCATCATAAGCACCATAACCAGTCATGTCCCAACGCACTCCAGCCGAAGAGGCAAGATTGATGATCGCTCCTCCGCCGCGGGCCGCCATGATTGGGTGGACCAATTTCATCAGACGTAATGTTGCAAGCGGCCCGGACTCGAACCCGGCCACGAACGCTTCATCACCAACATCGAGCAATTTCCCAAGCGGCACCTCTTGGGCATTATTGACTAAAATGTCGATTCCGCCGAAACGCTTCTGAACGGCGGCCACGGCAGCAATGATATCTTCTGGATCCTTCACGTTGCCAGTCAGCGCAATCGCCTCGCCACCGTGCTCCACAATTGCTACACAGGTCGCATCCAGCTTCACTGCAGTCCTGCCGAACACTGCAACTTTGGCGCCGGCAGCGGCGCGGCTGAGAGCAATTCCCAGCCCTACGCCTTGCCCACCGCCCGTGATCAATGCCACTTTCCCAGTCAGATCACCCATAGGCCCCGCCACAATATTCGTAATTCTTGGCATATTTTAATACGCGTTTAATTGACATATATTTGATGAAAGCTTCAATTGCGTGACTATGTGGGATTACGGACCATGCCGGGGGTGAGGAAACATGACTGCGAATTTTGCCGGACAAGTTGCGATCGTCACCGGCGGCAGCGACGGGATAGGCTTAGCCACCGCGACGCTACTCGCACGCCGCGGCGCCAACGTCGTCATCTGCGGTCGGCGCCAGGAAATGCTCAACACGGCATGCGCGGTCATCCGCACTGAAGGCGGCAAAGTCGAAGCCGTGGCCTTGGACGTTTCAGAATACGCGGCTTTCACAGCAATGATCGAGGAGGTCGGCTGCAAGCAAGGCCGTCTCGACATGATGGTGAACAATGCCATGTCGACACATTACGCCCCTATCAGCCGTCTTACACTCGAACATTGGCGCAAGGATTTTTCCGTCAACGCAGAAGCAGTTTTCGTCGGAACGAAAGCCGCAATGAAGATCATGGCAGCGGCGGGCAAGGGAGCGATTGTCAACATCTCGTCCACTTGTGGTATCCGTGCCGCTGCAAACATGTCCAGCTATTCGGCATCGAAGGCGGCGATGATCCAGTTCACGGCGGTGGCCGCAATGGAAGGCGCCCGATCGGGCATTCGGGTCAACGCCGTTGTGCCCGGACAAGTGCAGACAGCCGGGACTCAGGAATTTGCTGCGCGCGCACCCGCTATTGCAGCAAAGACAACGGATGCAATTCCGATGGGCCGTGGCGGTCGCCCCGAAGAGTTGGCAGAGGCGATTGTCTTTTTACTGTCCGATGCCGCCAGCTACATCACCGGCACCGCGCTGACGGTTGATGGTGGCAAGGCCGCACAACTGTACCTCCCCGCGTAACGCAACGATTACGGGGCTTGTAGGAAGCGAAATGACCCAATCGTGGGACAAGCAAGTAGATGTGCTCGTCGTCGGGTCTGGCGCGGGCGGACTGCTCGCCGCGCTAGTCGCGGCGCGGAATCAAGCAGACGTGCTGGTCGTAGAAAAGGAAGCTTTGTGGGGAGGAACCTCCGCCACTTCGGGTGGAGGCATCTGGATTCCGGCGAGCGACCAGGCCCTCGCTGCCGGGTTCACTGATAAAGTGGACGACGCCTTCACCTATGTCCGCAAACTTTCGGCCGCTAACGTGCCGGATGAGAATATCCGCGCGTTTGTCGAAAATGCTGCGGCAATGTTGCGCTGGCTCTCTGCCAATACTGACATTCAATATTGCGCCTTTCCCTATCCAGATTACCACGCTGAAGAGCCGGGCGGTTCTCCCAAGGGGTTTCGCACGCACATGCCGCTGCCGCTTGACGGCCGCGTGCTAGGGGATGATGTCGCGACAATGCGTTTCGCCTCACCCGCCGCCTGCATGTTCGACTACCTGAACTGGCACTTCGACGAAACCTATATCATGCTGTTCCGTGCTCCAGGCTGGTGGAAGCATCTGGTCAAGAGTCTTGCGCGCTACTGGTTCGATTGGCCATTCCGCTTCACGTCGCGCAAAGATCGGCGCCTCACTTTGGGTAACGCACTTACGGGCGGCCTGCGTCGCGCGCTCAACAAGCTTAATGTCCCACTCTGGCTCAACTGCCCGATGGAAAGTCTGATTTTGACCAACGGCGCCGTGATAGGCGCGCTTGTGCGGCACGACGGGAGATCTTTGCGCATCCGAGCACGCAAGGGTGTTGTGCTGGCCGCAGGCGGCTTTGATAAGAACCAAGCAATGCGCAACACCTTCGCGCCGCTTTATCGCAATGCGCAATTCTCGGGCGGAACGGCCGGCAATACCGGAGACAGTATTCGCGCGGGCATGGCAGCTGGAGCAGCGACGCTGAACATGCAGTCGGCGTGGGCTGCGCCCGTGTTCTATATCCCCGGCGAAGACCGTGGTCGCCTTTGTACGATCGAACGGGCCTTGCCCGGCAGCATCATGGTCGCCCAAGACGGTAAACGTTACCTCGACGAAGCAGCCTCTTATCATATCGTTGGCCAGCAGATGGCACGGCGTCATGCCGAACGAGGCGACGCATTGCCTAGTTGGTTCGTATTCGATCACCGTTATCGCCATTCTTATCCAGTTGGCCCGCTATATCCGCTTAAGCCCGACTGGATGCACAATCGCGCCATCCGTTCGATCCTCAAGAAAGGCCGGACTATTGCAGAACTTGCAGCGGCCATCGGCGTCGATCCAACGGCGCTAGAAGGTACGGTCAATCGCTTCAATGCTAATGCGGCCAAGGGCGAGGATCCGGATTTTAATCGTGGCACTCCAGCTTACGACAGAATGTATAGTGACCCACGCGTGACGCCTAATCCCTGCCTGCGTCCGCTCGATCAGGCACCCTTTTATGCTATGCCGATATATCCCGGCGACATTGGCACCAATGGTGGATTGTTGACTGATCCAAATGCGCGGGTACTCGACCAGAGCTCCCGGCCGATTCCTGGTCTTTACGCCATCGGCAACAACGCTGCCTCCACGATGGGCGAGAGTTATCCCGGCGCGGGCGTAACGATTGGGCCGGCACTCACCTTCGGCTATCTCGCTGCACGCCACATTACTGGCGGCACGAATGATCTATAAGTTCAATCCGCTCTGACTTTCACTTTAGGCAGTACGGCACCGCGCCGAAGCGCGTGCAGGAATCCTTCCAGCGGCGCTGGGTCGGCAAGTGGCCCACCGTGATCACCTTCGCGAGCCCAGAATTCGGCATAGCTGGGGAAAAGCTTGTGAAAGTTGCCTTCAGTCCATTCGGTGCCGGGCCAGCGCATCTTGTTGTTGCCGATGGGCGGCTTGTTGAGATCGGTGGCGTACCAATAGAGCGGCAGCCGTCGCGCGAAATACCATCGCGGCCCATCGGGGCCTGCTGCGCGGACATAGTCGTCGACATATATCATCTGCATGATGACCCATTCGTCTCCGGTCTCATGCTCGTTCTTTGAATAGACCATACCGTGCGCATGATCACGATCGTTGAACTCAATCACATGACCGCCGATATGGTGAGAAGTTCCGGTAAAGGGGGATCTCAGCGTAGTATCCATCCAGATTCGAAGCGCAAGACGGCCCACTTGGCCTTTGCCAACCTTAACATCAGCAGGAAACAACGAAACCATCGCATCCATATCACGCATGTCGAGCGCGAGCGCATAGCGTGCCGCCAATTGCCGGATCGCATCGAGCGATTCCAACCGGTCAATGCGGGTCAAAAGCTGTTCCAATCGGTTTCCTCCCCGTTCGCTAATTCGATAAATTCTCTAAAAAAGCGCCCGCATTTCACAAGATGACAGTCATATTTCATTTGCATGCGTATCCAAAGATCATATTTTGTTACGCGCTAATTGCGACCCGCATCGCATCGTATTTTTGAGATGACCATGCGTTTCAAGGGTAAGAAACTCTTAGTAACTGGCGCAGCCTCAGGTATTGGGCGCGCGACCGCGCTGTTCTTCGCTCGCGAAGGCGCCAAGGTGACAATCGGCGACGTCAACCAAGAGGGCTTGGCAGAAACCGCCGCCGCAATGCCGACGACGACGCGCATGCAACCTTACGATGCCGCGGATTTCGCATCATGCCGAGCCCTGGTCCATGCCGCCGCGGTTGATGGCCTCGACATCGTCTGCAATATCGCAGGTATCCTCAAGTGGGGCTCGAGTCTGGATTTCGATCTTGTGGAGTTCGACCGGATCCTACGCATCAACACAACAAGCGTGTTCGCAATTTGCCAAGCCGCATTGCCGCATCTCATCGAAAGCCGTGGCAACATCGTCAACACCGCCTCGTCCTCAGCACTCGTCGGCATTCCCTATACCATAGCGTATTCAGCTTCGAAGCATGCCGTGGCGGGCATGACTAAAGGATTAGCGATCGAGTTCGCTGCCAAGGGTGTGCGCATCAACGCTGTGTGTCCAGGTCATGTGAGGACGCCAATGACGGCGTCGCCGCCACCAATGACGGGTATCGAATGGCCACTGGTGATGCGGAGCGCTCCCAAACTGGCCGAAGGCGTCTGCGAGCCGGACGACATTGCTGAAGCGATAGCTTGGCTAGCATCAGACGCAGCACGCAAGGTAACTGGGACGCTACTCAGCGTGGACGGCGGTCAGGTGGCAGGTTGAGCAGCGCGCGTGCCGCCTCAGAACCATCCAGCACTTGATTATCGCGTTTTAGCACGCACCACGATTCACCTTTGCGCACCATTTGCCAGCGATTGGCCGAAACCCGGTGGACTTCGAACGCTTCGCCCACACGACGAAACACCACGCTATGCCCATACGCGACCGCAACGTCGCCATCGAGTTGTAGCATCACTGGTCCCAGCAAATGCGCGCAGCCGTCGGCCATCAATTGGCGATGCATCGCTCCATCGAGCAGCGCAGCAATCGCGTCGCGCCCGCGTGCTTCGGCCATGCCGCCAACGGCATAACTCCCCTCATCCGCCCACAATGCAGCCGCGCCGGTAGCATCGCCGCTGTCTGCCAGTGGACCATAGCTCGCGATAAGAGTGCGGATCGCTTCGCGGTCCTCTAAGGCACGCAATCGAGCAGCGAAGTCATCAACCATGTGCAGCCTTCCGCCCGGCCTTCCGGCCGAAAAATGTGCAATCGGCGAGACTTAACCCCGACGAATAGCCATGCCCCCAGGCGGGGAGTCCGCTTGTGCAGCGTCCTGCTGCAAACAGACCGGCAATAGGCGCGCCCGACCTATCGAGCACTTCGCCAGCGATTGAGGTGCGGAGTCCACCCAATGTGAAGAAACTAAAATAGCTGGTGGCGAAATTGAGTTCGAGCGCCACAAAAGGCCCCTGATCGAGCGGCGTGAGAATTGGCGTTCGCTTGTGGAACAGCGGATCACGCCCTTCACGCGCATGGTGATTGTAGAAATTCATCGTCGAGGACAACGTGTCTTCAGCCATCTCCAATTCTCGTTCAACCTCCTCCCATGTCTCGCCCGTCGCGGCTATAGAAATGCGGGCAAAGCTTGGTGGCTGCGCGAAGTGTGCGCCATCCAGTAGGAGATAAACGCATGGACCCGGCTGATCGATCATCGCCCGGCTGACCCTGCCATGATAGCAATCCTCGTTGATGAAGCGCTGGCCTTGGCCGTTCACAAACACGCCGTAAGCATGGCTTTCTGGGATAATCCACGGACACGTCGTGAAGAACTGATCCATGTGAATCGCGTCGCCTCCGGCGCCCACGCCGAGTTCAATACCTGACCCATCATCCTTGTCACCGATGGGATCGTTGATTCGAAACGTTTGCGGGCAATATTTGCGTCGCATTGCTTCGTTCATCACGAAGCCACCGGTGGCCAAAACAACACCGCGGTCAGCGCGTACATAGCGCTCTCGATTATCGATGCGCACGACCAGCCCGACGATACGATTTCCATCGGCGATGAGGGAAATGGCACGCGCATCGGTCACAACCTCAACACCATTGTCACGCGCCCGCACTTCGAGGATGTCGACCAGCGGCCTGCCACCGCCCCAGCCCATATGGCGGATCACGTGACCGCGCGGGGCCGGCGTAGCGATATCGCAAAAGGGCACAGCCGTTTCGCTGCCCGACCAAATCAAGGTTGAATCATCGCTCGGCTCAATATGCTTGCCCGCTAGATAATTGCCGCGATAGGGCACGCCCTGCGCCTTGAGCCAAGCAAAGTGATCAACTGCTTCTGCGGCATACAAGTCGCACTTTGCTGCATCGGCACACGGTCCGCCAGACGCTTTCAGATAGGCGGCAAAAGCTTCGGTCTGATCTTCGAAGCCGGCCGCACGCTGCACTTCGGTACCGCCACGCCCACCTATATAAATTTCTCCGCCCGAGAGCCCAGAAGCGCCACCGCTGCCTGAATTGCGCTCGAACACCAACACCTTGGCTCCAGCTTCAGCGGCCTCGATTGCCGCACAAGCTCCCGCTGCGCCGAACCCAATGATGACGACATCGCACATCATGTCCCAACCTGGCACGTCGGCAACGGGGGTGGGACGATGCAGCGACAACTTAGTCACGGCGCGCTTTCAGCATGTCGAGCGCGACATCGACGATCATGTCTTCTTGCCCACCCACCATCTTGCGGCGTCCGAGTTCGACAAGGATTGCGCGAGTGTCGAGCCCATAGTCTTGGGCGGCCTTCTCGGCATGGCGCAGAAATGAGGAATATACACCCGCATAACCAAGTGAGAGCGTCTCGCGGTCGACCCGGACCGGGCGATCTTGCAACGGACGCACCAGATCTTCCGCGGCATCCATTAACTGCATCACGTCGCAACCGTGATTCCAGCCCTTACGGTCGGCAGCAGCAATAAACACTTCCAACGGCGCATTACCCGCGCCAGCGCCCATGCCGGCGAGACTCGCATCGATCCGCACTGCGCCTTCCTGCGCGGCGACGATCGAATTGGCAGTGCCAAGCGACAAATTATGATGCGCATGCATGCCGCGTTGCGTCCCGGGCTTTAGCACGCGGTCATACGCTTCGAAACGTGCGCGCACGCCGTCCATGTCGAGCGCACCGCCGCTGTCAGTGACATAAACACAATGCGCGCCATAGCTCTCCATCAGCAGAGCTTGCTTCGCGAGCAGTTCGGGCTCGATCATATGGCTCATCATTAGGAACCCAGAGACATCCATACCCAAATCGCGCGCTAAACCGATGTGTTGCTTCGAAACGTCGGCCTCCGTGCAATGCGTCGCCACTCTGACCGAGCGTACGCCAATATCATAAGCGTAACGCAAATCCTCGACGGTACCGACCCCAGGTAAGATTAGTGTGGTGAGGACACTGTTCTCGATGACGTCAGCTACTGCCTCAAGCCACTCCCAGTCGGTATGAGCACCGAAGCCGTAGTTGAAGCTCGCGCCTGATAACCCGTCGCCATGGGCAACTTCGATCGCGTCTACACCGGACTGGTCGAGCGCTTTGGCTATCGCGCGCACATGATCGATGCCGTACATGTGGCGAATGGCGTGCATTCCGTCACGCAACGTCACATCTTGGATGTAAAGTTTTTCGCCTGCCTCGACGTTGAACTTGCCAGTCATGGTAGCTCCGCGGCAGCAGTCATCCGGCGCATCGCGATCAATTCCCCCGTGGCCTTGGCGGCCGCAGTCATGATGTCGAGGTTGCCTGAATAACAGGGTAGATAATCACCTGCGCCTTCGACCTCGAGATAAATACTCGTCTTAATACCAGTGAATTCGCCCATGCCAGGAATGCGTAGCCGGCTGTTGTCACCGAAGCGTTCGAATTGCACTTCCTGTTTCAGTCGATAGCCGGGCACATATGCCTGAACCGTTGCAACCATCGCTTCTACGGATGCGCGTATTGCAGCCTGATCCGCATTTTCCGAGAGCGTGAACACTGTGTCGCGCATGATCATGGGCGGCTCAGCCGGGTTAAGGATAATGATTGCCTTGCCTCGCGTCGCGCCGCCAACCTGCTCAATCGCGCGTGCGGTGGTGCGCGTGAATTCGTCGATGTTTGCGCGGGTTCCCGGGCCAGCCGAGCGTGACGAAACTGAAGCAACGATCTCGGCATAGTGCACCTTGGCGACCCGACTCACTGCAGCCACCATTGGAATGGTTGCTTGACCGCCGCACGTGACCATGTTGACGTTGGATTCGCTTAGATGCGCGTCCATGTTTACTGACGGCACCGTAAATGGGCCTATGGCGGCTGGCGTGAGGTCCACTACGTTAATGCCGTCGGCGCGCAAAACTGCATCATGCGCCTTATGGGCATAGGCAGATGTTGCATCGAAGGCGATTCCGATCTCCGGATAGCACGCGAGTTTCTTCAAACCCTCGATTCCGTCGAGCGTCGTGGCGATGCCAAGCGAGCGCGCCATCGCAAGCCCTTCGCTTGCAGCATCAATACCGACAACCGCCGCCAACTGCATGTTCTGCGGATTCTTGATCATCTTTATCATCAAATCAGTGCCGATATTCCCGGGTCCGATGATGACTGCCTTTACGCGTTTCATGCTGTTTCCTCTAAATGAAGCGAGCGACACAGCAACCGATACCGTACAATGTCATTTCAAACACATCGCCCTTCACCGCAGGCTCTAGCGGAACAAGCGATCCTGACAGGATTACATCGCCGGCATTAAGCGTGACGCCGTAAGCCCCAAGGGTATTGGCCAGCCACGCTACCGCATGCGCGGGATTGCCTTGAACCGCACTACCCAGCCCCTCAGACAACGGCGCGCCATTTTTAGTGACGGTGACCCGAAGCCTAGGCAAATCATGCGCACGTGGACTGGCGCGAGTGTCGCCCAGCACAAAAACGCCGCATGACGCATTGTCTGCCACGGTATCGATGATCGAAATTTTCCAATTTCGAATGCGACTATCGACGATCTCGAAACAGGGCGCGATGCTTTCAGTTGCAGCGAGAACATCAGCGGCCGTAACGCCGGGACCAGATAGCGAGTCCCTGAGAATGAATGCAATCTCGGCCTCAGCGCGAGGGGCGATCAGGGCTTTTTCGCTAATACAAATGTCACCATCGGCCTGCATCCAATCGGTTAGAAAACCGAAATCTGGCTGGTGCACATTCAGCATATCCTGCACCGCCTTTGAGGTGACACCAATCTTCTTACCGATTACCCGTTCTCCCGCAGCGAGACGGCGCCCCAGGAAATCGAGGCTGATCGCGTAGGCATCGTCGATAGTCAGCGCAGAGTCGCGCTCGATAAGAGGCGGCACGGTATATCTTCCGCGCAGCGCAGCGAAAAGCTCAGAACCGAACCGCTCAGCTTTAATGTTACTCATTGGTATTGCCCATTCAAATAAATGAGCGGCGGCACTTCGCCACATGCGCGCGCGTCACGCACCAAACCAATAGTGTTACTATGGCTGCGGTATTCGACTTCGCCATCAACGAGGAAGTCGATCATCGTCACCCCGTCCTCCAGCCAAGGAATTCCGGAGTTGCTCGCCCGCCATTTGCCGAAGCCAAACCGTTCCGTGCTCGCTGCCGCGCCACGGAAGGCAAAAGGTACTGGCGCATACCTTCGTTCAAGCAGATTGCCGGTGAAGGATATACCTCGCCGGATCGCGCGCCGGATGCCGGTACCGCGACTGACGCAGACGAGCAACGAAAGTGGATCTAGCGAAACCGACGTCACCGATGTCGCTGCCATGCCGGCCTATTCTCCGTCGCGATGGCAAGTCACGATCGCCACGGTGGAAGCCAACCGCCGCATAGCCGCGCGAAAATTTCCACACAGCAGTCCTACTTCACATTCGCCATCTTCCGTCTCACCGATACTCATCGAGGAAGGCTACCGAATAAGAGTTGAATTCACTGGCGCGTTCGACCTGCACCCAATGCCCGGTACGGGCAAAGGTAAGGCAGCGAGCGTGGCGGCACTGATCAAGGAAGTAGCGCGCCCCGCTTTCAGGGCAAAATTCGTCGTTCTGGCCCCACATCACGAAGATGGGCTGATTGATCTCGCCGACGCGGGGACCAAGATTTGGCGTCCGCATCCGCACCAGCACATCCTTTGGCTGTGTGCGCGCCACCGCAAAGCGTTCCTCGACCAGCGCTCCCGGTATTTGCGACACAAAATCGGGATGGACCAAATTAGATATCAGTCGGCGCTGTTCTTCGATGGTGAAATTGGCACTGCCAAAACCCGACACCATTTTAGCGATGCCCGGCATCGTGAAATAGCTCGCCTGTTCTTCGATACATCCCGGCGCCATCAGGATCAGTGAATGGCAGAAGCTGGGATGGTCGAGTGTCATCTGGATGGCAACTCCGCCGCCAAGAGAGTTGCCGACTATGCTGGCCGTTTCCACGTCATGCGCAACTAGCGCTTCGTACAACGTGTCAGTGAATAATTGGAGCGTATAGTCGATACCTTCGGGCTTGGAGGATTGGCCATATCCGATCAGGTCGGGCAAAATCACGCGATATCCACCAGCGACGAACGCTTTATAATTTTGCCGGAAGTTCGAGGCCCCTGATGCACCAGGACCGCTGCCATGGATGAATACGACAGCCGGTCCTTCTCCAACGGTTTTGAGGTGAATCTTGTGACCGCCTGAAACCGTGTAGGTCGCTTCCGCTAGATCCTTCACGTCGACGCTCACAGAAAATTGAAGGTAGGTGATTCGCTCATCATCGTGCCGATCACATCGCCCGTGCGATTATTGGGATCATTCGCGACATGGGCTCGCGCCGCGTTAAGATCGAGCCAAGGCTGAATGATCGCGCTGCTGGTATAAATTGCGCGTCCGCCCAGCAGCTGCATTACGTCGTCGATAAGATCGACCATGCGGCGAACAACAGTGGAGGACTGATACGCAAACATGGCCCGCCGCTCCATCGGAATTGCTTTGCCCTGGTCCGCAAGGCTTATCAACTCCTCGAAAGTCAGCTGTTGAACGACTTCCATTTCCTCAAGCTGCGAGTACGCCTTAGCCATAGCTGCCTGCAGCATAGGATCCTGCTTTGAGGCCTTGCCGGTGTTTGTTGAAATGCGGCTTCGCATGATCTCCATAGCCGCCTTTAACGCAGCACGCGCGCCGCCGAAAGCCGCAGTCGAAACCGAGCGGACGAACACTTGCGCCCAAGGCAATCGGTACAACCGCGCAGTATTCACTGCCTGTCCTGGATTTTGACAGAGGAAGCCATCGACAGCGCGGTGAGTGCGATATTCAGGAACGAAGACGTCATTGACGATGATGTCGTGACTGCCAGTCCCTTGCAGCCCAAAGGTGTGCCAGACGTCTTCATCGATCGTATAATCGTTGCGCGGCAGAAGGAAAGTGCGCATATCGAATGGGTCACCATCGCTCTTCGCCGGCACGATGGCGCCCAACAACACCCAGCGGCAATGCGTCGATCCAGTCGAAAAGCCCCAACGCCCTGAAAGGCGGAAGCCGCCTTCGACACGCGTAACCTTGCCAACCGGCTGATACGAAGAAGACACGAGCGTCGCAGCAGCCCCGCCCCAGACCTCTCGCTGCGCACGGTCATCGAACAGCGCTATTTCAAAAGGATGGCATCCTAATACGCCGTACATCCAACCCGTCGACATACAACCTTCGGCCAACAGTTTTTGTATGTCGAAGAAGACGTTGGGATGCATTTCATAGCCGCCCCAGCGCCGTGGCTGGAGGACGAGGAAAAACCCTGCCGCTTGCATTTCGGCAATCGTTTCAGCCGAGACGTTGCGGGCCTGCGTACACTGACGCGAGCGCGACCGCAGCTTTGGGATCATAGCGCGAGCTCGCTCGACCAGAATTTCGGGCGTCGGAATCACGGCTGCGCCAAGCTCCATTGCAAAAACGGTAGCCATTTCCGACCCTCCTCAATCCTCAATTTTAGATTTGAGCACGGCAGTTTCACGTCGTGCCCAGCGCACATAGTCGTAGAATTTTTTGTCATTTTATACGCAAACCGTCAATTGAAAAGCGATTTAATGTAAGATAGTGTGTTTTTTTCCGTGCTGAAAGGCGCGAACACGTAACCAAACACGGGAAGACAGCAGCTTGGACCAGAGGCCAACCATCGACCTCACGGGCAAAGTAGCCATCGTGACTGGAGCGACGCGCGGGCTGGGCCGAGAAATCGCCGCTGCCCTGGTGAACGCAGGTTGCACCGTCGCGATTTGTGGTCGCAATGCTCCTGCCGCCGATGCGGCAGGGACTGAGTTCCATCGTGTCGACGTCCGCGATGCCGGCGCTGCGCGCGCATTTGTCGATACTGTCGCCGCTACGCACGGCAGGCTGGACATACTGGTCAATAACGCGGGTGGTTCTCCTCCCGGCCGGGCGGAGGATGCGAGCCCCCGTTTTGTTGAGGCAATCCTAAAACTGAACTTGGCCGCACCCCTCTATATGGCGCAAGCGGCGTACCCTCATATGCTTGCGGCCAGTGGCGGCAGTATCGTCAACATCGCCAGCGTATCTGGCATTCGCCCGTCACCCGGCACTGCAGTTTACGGTGCTGCTAAGGCGGGCCTGCTCAACTTGACCCAGAGCTTGGCGCAAGAATGGGGAAAATCAGGAATTCGGATCAACGCAATCATCGCTGGCCTGATGGCTACCGAGAACGTGGAAGCTACTTACGGAGACGCTGCCGCACAAGCTGCGGTCGGCGCATCAATGCCGCTTCGCCGCATGGGGACCGGATCGGATCTCGGCGGCGCAGTTTTATGGCTCTGCTCGCCGCTCGCCTCATGGGTCAGCGGCGCGCGCATCAATGTCGATGGCGGGGGCGAACGCCCGTATTTTCTGAGTCTAGTAAAAGGGGCGGAAGCGTGATGTCGGTTAAGGCGCTTGGATATGTGGTGATCGAAACCGCTAACCGAGGAGAATGGGAGCGTTTCCTAACCCGCGTCGCGGGGGCGATGAAGGGCAAAAGTCCGCGCGCAGATGTCGATCTCTATGTAGTCGACGGACGTTCATTTCGTTTCTGGATTCAGCAAGGGACCAGCGAGTGTCTCCGAGCCGCCGCTTATGCAGTCAGCGGCGCGGAAGCATGGAATAATCTGATGAAAGCGATTTCTGCGGCAGGACAGGCCGTGGACGTGGGAAGTGCGCATGACGCAGCAGAGCGCGGCGTGGCCGCTTTTTTCCGCACCACCGACCCGGCCGGCAATAGACTGGAATTCTATCACGGTGATACACACCATACGACAGCGTTTAAATCCCCAGTCGGCATGAGCGGCTTTGTAACGGGGGAGATGGGCCTGGGCCACGCGGTTTTTGCAGCGCCGAAGTTCGCCGCGACGCATGCCTTTTATCGTGACGTGATCGGCTTCGGAGATACTGACCTGCCGAGTTTCTTCTTGATGGGTCCCGACGGCCCCGAGATGCGCTTCGCCTTTATGCATGGATCGAGCGGACGACATCACAGTCTAGCGTTGGGCGAGATGCCCGTTCCGCCGTCTGGTTGCGTCCATCTCATGCTGGAGATGTTATCGCTGAACGATGTCGGCAAGGCCTATGACCGTATGCGTGCTGAAGGCTTTACGCAATCCGCCTCACTCGGCCGTCACGTCAATGACGAAATGATCGGTTTCTACGTTCAAACGCCCGGCGGCTTCGATCTCGAGATCGGTTGTGAGGGACTGGTTATCGATCCATCCACTTGGAAACCCACTCGCCACGAGCGCATTAGCGAATGGGGCCATGTCTGGGCGTGGCAGGAAGCCATGCGGCAGGCCGGACAATGACCGTGCTCGATAAGCGTATGACGCCGGCGGAAATCGTCGGGGTACTGAAGGACGGAATGACCATCGGCATTGGCGGCT
Source organism: Alphaproteobacteria bacterium (assembly GCA_016869315.1). Taxonomy (GTDB): domain Bacteria; phylum Pseudomonadota; class Alphaproteobacteria; order Rhodospirillales; family Rhodospirillaceae; genus VGEM01. The sequence continues at coordinate 26,747 of VGEM01000003.1, forward strand.
GGGGCCCGCGCCGCAAACCGATGGCCCTCGTCCGCGAAATTCTACGTTCACCATTGCGCGACCTAACGATTGTGGCCTATGGCGGCGCCGATGTCGGAATGCTGTGCGCGGCCGGAAAGGTTCGCAAACTTGTTTTCGCATTCGTCTCGCTTGATGCGATCCCGCTTGAGCCATGGTTCCGTAAAGCGCGCGAGGCAGGTCAAATAGAAGTGCTCGAGCTCGACGAAGGTATGTTGCAATGGGGCTTAAAAGCTGCGGCCTTCGGTTTGCCCTTCCTGCCAACACGTGTCGGCCTCGGCACCGATCTGGCCGAATTGAACGGTCTCAAGACCGTACAGTCTCCATACCCAGACCGCGAAGTCCTGATCGCGATGCCGCCGATTAAACTTGATGCGGCGTTGCTGCACGTTAATCGCAGCGACTGGCGTGGAAACGTCCAGCTACTTGGGCCCGACACCCATTACGACGCTTGGTTCGCCAAAGCGGCCGAACGCACTTTCGTCAGTTGTGAGGAACTGGTCGAGCGGATGGAAGATGCGTATCCGGAGGACGCCACATCGAACGAAATCGAACGCTGTTTTGTCAGTGGCGTGACTCAGATTCGTTATGGCGCGCATCCCAGCTCAATGCCCCCGGCCTATGGCTGGGATATGAAAGCATTCAAGGCATATACGGATGCGGCCCGCGATCCAGGCGACTGGACCGTAGTAGCGCAACGCTTCGTGGACACCAATGAAGCTGCTTATCTTTCAAATTTTGGCGGGAAGGAGGCGGTAGCGGCTCTCCCGCTTCCGATTTTCTGATGCGCGACATTACTCTCGCTGATCTATGCATCTTCGCCTGTTCGGAGGCTTTTCGTACTGAGCGCGAAATTGTCGCCACCGGAATTGGCCCGATCCCCCGAATTGGCGCGGGTCTTGCCAAGCTTACCCATTCGCCGGGGCTGTTGATGACTGATGGCGAGGCTTATCTGGTGGAGCAGCCTGTACCACTGGGACCACGCGGTGATTACAGTCCGAAATTTGCGGGTTACCTGCCATTCTCCCGTTTTTTCGACAGTGCGGTGTGGAGCGGCCGGCGCCACGCGATGGTGACGCCCACGCAAATTGACCGCTTCGGGCAGACCAACTTGTCGCGACTTGGCGGAACGCATGCTCATCCCAAAACACAGATGCTGGGCGTCCGCGGCTTTCCGGGCAATTCAGTTTACCACACAAATTCCATGTTCGTTCCGGCACATTCGCCTCGCGTTTTCGTTTCAAGCGAAGTCGATATGATATCGAGCGCGGGCTATAATCCTGCCCGGCGCATTCCGGGCGGTAATTATTCCAGCATCGACCTCAAACGGATCGTCACTAACTTATGTGTGATGGATTTCGGCGGTACGGGCCAGGCGATCCGCGTGATTTCGTTGCACCCGGGTGTTACCTTCGAGCAAGTGCAAAAGGCTACTGGCTTCGCGTTGGAGCAAGGTGCCCTGATCGAAACCCCGCTTCCAGGAGAAGAGTTGCTGGCAATTATTGATCAGCTCGATCCTCACTCGATTCGCGCTTCCGTCATTAAGGACAATCCTCCCGCGAGGCCGAAATCATGAGCGACGACCTCGTCCCCCGTCAAAGCCAGTCTCCGGTTTACGAAACTGAGACGCCGATCCGATACGAGACTGATGGCTCGGTTGCGTGGATCATGATGGACCGTCCGAAGTTCAACAACGCGCAAAACTCTCAGATGACGTATGCCCTTGACGCGGCATTCCAACGTGCTGCGGACGATGACGCAATTAAGGTCATAGTGTTGGGCGGCGAAGGAAAGCACTTCAGTGCAGGCCACGATATAGGCACGCCTGGCCGCGATCATCTGGTGCCATTCGAGCGCACGATGCTGTTCGGAGATCATACAACGCGACCTGGTGCGGAATTGCTCTACACGCGCGAGCAGGAAATTTATCTCGGCATGTGCCGGCGTTGGCGTGACATTCCGAAGCCGACGATAGCGATGGTCCACGGCGCATGCATCGCGGGCGGGCTGATGCTGGCGTGGGTCTGCGACCTTATCGTGGCGTCAGACGACGCGTTCTTCCAAGACCCGGTGAATCGCATGGGGATTCCGGGTGTCGAATATTTTGCGCATGGTTTCGAATTGCCGCCGCGCATCGCGAAGGGCTTCTTGCTGCTTGGCGAACGTATGCCAGCCACGCGCGCCTATCAGTTCGGCATGGTCAACGAGGTCGTTCCGCGCGAGCAACTGCGCGAAAGAACTTCGACTATGGCGCATGAACTCGCCGCACGCCCACGCCTGGGCAACTGGCTGACCAAGCAAGCGCTGAACCACGTCGAAGACTTGCGCGGAAAACGCACCGCAATGGACGCCGTGTTCCATATGCATCATTTCGCCCATGCCCAGAATGATTTGGTCAGCGGCAATTCATTAGGCGGGCTCGATGCTGCCGCGATGTCCAAGGCAAACAAGAAACAAGCGAAAACGGAATGAGCCGTGGCTAACCCACTCGCCACCCCCCTCACCGTGCGCCTTGGCTGTCGGCTGCCAATAATCCAGACCGCCATGGGCTGGGTGGCGACACCTCGTCTTGTCGCAGCGGCCAGCAACGCCGGCGCGTTCGGCTTTCTAGCGGCTGCGGTGATGAACCCTTCTGAAGTTGCAGAGAATATCGCCAAACTGCGCGATCTAACGGTCCATAATTTCGGCGTTAATTTCCATAGTTTTCAGCCCGGCGCATCAGAAATTGTCGAGATCATCCTCGCCAATCGTAACCGTGTACGCGCTGTCAGCTTTGGACGAGGGCCAGACGCTCGAATGATCGGCCGTTTTCGCGATGCCGGCATCTTGTGCATCCCTACCGTTGGTGCCGTGAAGCATGCGCAGAAGATGGCGCAATTAGGGTGCGACATGATCACCGTACAGGGCGGCGAAGGAGGAGGACATACTGGCGCCGTCCCAACCACTGTCTTATTGCCGCAGGTGCTCGACAGTGTTGACGTGCCGGTAATAGCCGCTGGTGGTTTTGCCGATGGGCGCGGGCTTGCTGCCGCGCTTGCTTTTGGCGCGTGCGGAATCGCGATGGGAACGCGATTCCTGATGACAGAAGAAAGCCCGGTGCCGGCCGATCCTAAGGCGGCCTATGTCCGGGCTGGAACCAACGATATTGTGGTTTCTACAAAGGTCGATGGCGTTCCTCAGCGAATGATTCTCAATCCACTCTTGCGCCGAATCGAGCGATCCGGATGGATTGGTATGTGGAAGCGCGCGATCGAAGCAGGCATCGAACTAAAGCGCCAAACTGGACTTAGCTTCGCCGAAATAATACGTACTGCGCGCGCCATGACCACGCATGGTGAGATGCCGTTGGAACAGGCCGTGATGGCTGCGGCCGCACCAATGATGATTCAGCGCGCTGTTGTCCATGGCGATGTCGAGAACGGCCTCATGGCAACCGGTACCGTCGCCGGACGCATTAACGACTTACCGAACTGCGCCGACCTCATCGGCCAAATCGAAACCGACGCGCGGCAGCGCATTTCAGCGCTGTGCGGATAGGACAGACTCATGCCAATCACTTATACCGTCGCTGACCGTATCGCGGAAATCGTCTTCGATATGCCCCCGGTCAACGCTTTCGATAGCAAAACGTGGAACGCCATCCCTCCGATAATCACGGAAGCCGCACGCAATCTGGATGTGCACTGCATCTTAATTCGTGCTGCAGGTCGGGGCTTTTGCGGCGGCGTTGATATCAAAGAGATGCAAGCGCACCCTGAGCGCATAACTTTGCTGAACCGCGGCAATTATCTGACGTTCAAGGCAATCCGCGATGCTGAGGTGCCAGTTGTCACTGCGGTGCACAAGTTCGTAATCGGCGGAGGCATCGGCATCTGCGGCGCGTCAGACACAATCATCGCCGCTGATGACGCATATTTCTCGTTGCCTGAAATTGATCGTGGCGCAATGGGTGGGGCAAGCCATCTTTCACGCATGTTGCCGCTGCATAAGGTGAGAGCGACCTTCTTCACCGGCGGCAATGTTACCGCTCCAGAGGCTTATCGACTTGGCGGCGTCGAAAAGGTCGTCCCGCGTGCCTCGCTCGAAACTGAGGCACGCGCATTTTGCAGCTTGATCGCGTCCAAATCGCGTAAAGCGTTGGTCATCGCCAAGGAGGCGCTGAATGGACTCGAGAATCGCGATGTCGACCGAGGCTATCGGTGGGAGCAAGGTTTCACGCTCGAATTGTACATGCACGCGGACAGCCAGAAGGCGCGCGACGCTTTTGTCGAGACAGGTGAGACTGCGAGATTCTAATGCAGCTAACTTATACTCCCGAACAGGAAGCGTTTCGCGCTGATGTCCGCGCTTGGATGCAGGCCAATGTCCCTCGCGAGCCACTCGCCACATTGGAATGCCGAGAAGGCTATGACCAGCATGTCGCTTGGGAGCGCACCCTCGCATCTGACAATTGGGGCATGGTCACTTGGCCAGAAGCCTACGGAGGACGGGGTCTTGACCTGATCCAATGGCTCATCTTCGAGGAAGAATATTTCCGAGCAAACGCACCGAACCGCGCGAACCAGAACGGCATCTTCTTGCTCGGCCCGACGATCATGGAATACGGCACCGAAGAGCAGAAACAACGGTTTCTCAAGCCGATGGCCAAAGGCGAAGTAATTTGGGCGCAGGCTTGGTCAGAACCGGGAGCCGGATCGGACCTGGCTGCGATTTCATCACGCGGAGTGCGCGACGGCGATCATTACGTGCTGACCGGACAGAAAACGTGGTCGAGCCGTGCCGCCTTTGCGGATTGGGGCTTCGGCATTTTTCGAACTGAGCCAAACAGCAAGCGCCACAAGGGCCTCAGTTTCATTCTGTTTGACTTAAACACGCCAGGCATCACCCGACGCCCGATCCGCCAGTTGCACGGCGAAGCTGGCTTTGCCGAATTGTTCTTCGACGACGTCAGGGTACCAGTGGAAAATCGCCTGGCGGGTGAAGGTGAAGGCTGGAACGTGGCAATGGCGACGGCAGGCTTCGAACGCGGCCTGATGCTTCGCTCCCCCGGACGCTTTCAGGCGACGGCGAAGCAACTAATCGATTTATATCGCAAACACGAATCGCACGCCTCTCCTGGTGCGCGAGAAGCTGTGATTCAAGCCTGGGGCGCTGCCCAAGCATATGCATACAACACCTACGCGGTGGCTGCGAAGATCATTGCAGGCGGCAAGATCGGCGCCGAGGCGAGCCTGAACAAGATTTTCTGGTCCGAACTCGACCGCACGATGCACCGCACCGCGATGCAATTGCTCGGCGCGCAGGCTGAACTAAAGCGGTTTGCCGACGGCACTTTGAATCATTGGCTTGAAGGTTATATTTTTTCGCTGTCGGGTCCGATCTATGCAGGGTCCAACGAAATACAACGCAACATCATCGCTGAACGCCTGTTAGGTCTCCCGCGCTTGGGGGCAGGCTGATGGATTTCAGCTTTTCCGAAGACCAGCGCAGTCTTGTCCAAGGCGCGCGCGCATATTTTAGCGGAAGATATGGCCCCGAAGTTTTGCGCCGCCTGGATCTCGATGGATTATGTAATCCGGAAATCTGGAAAGGTTTGACGGAGATGGGTTTGACCGGCCTGCTCGTACCAAGCGAGCAAGGTGGCATGGGCATGGGGCTGGTCGAAGGCGCACTGATTGCCGCAGAATGTGGGCGAGTGGCTCTTGCGGAACCGTTGGTGGATACGGCATTGATCGCTGTTCCGTGGTTGATCTCTCGCGGAGACACCGAAGCGCTTGCGAAGATCGCGGCCGGTGAGAAGCGTGTAGCTATTTCTCACGTTATCAATCCTTGGCTTAACGACGGCGACGGCACACCACTCGAGAGCATCGATCCGCTTCGCCATCTCACCACTGTCGAGGATGCCGAGAACGATCCATTTCTGCTCGACCTGGGCGCCTTAATGAGTGCCGCGCAATTAATTGGGGTCGGCGACGCGATGCTTAGTCAAGCCGTGGAGTATGCGAAAATTCGAACGCAGTTCGGTCAGCCGATCGGCGCGTTTCAAGCAATCAAGCACCAGCTCGCCAACTGCGTGGGAGCCATCGAATTCGCCAAACCTGTCGTTTGGCGCGCTGCGCAGGCGATGCAGGACGCTCTTCCACTAGCGCCGGTCCATGTCAGCCACGCCAAATTCGCCGCGACAGACGCTGCGACGCTCACTGCAGAGACCGCCATCCAAGTGCATGGCGCCATGGGCTACACCTATGAAGTTGACTTGCACTTCTGGATGAAACGCTGCTGGGCCCTAGCAGGTGCCTGGGGAGACCGGGCTTTCCATCTTCGCCGCATTGATCACGCCGTACTTGGTGGCGAAGGCAATAAGTGGCCGCTCGCGATCGGCCCAGAACACACATTTTCCTGAGGATCAGCGATTGCCCGAGGCATATATCATCGAAGCAGTCCGCACGCCGATCGGACGGAAAAAGGGTGCGCTTGCTGGTGTGCATCCGGCAGATCTCGCCGCACATCCGATTAAAGCGCTGATGCACCGCTGCGGTATTGATCCGAATGCGGTGGACGACGTCGTCTGGGGATGTTGCGACACTATCGGGCCTCAAGCAGGCGACATTGGGCGCACTGCTTGGCTAGTGGCAGGTATGCCCGAGCATGTTCCTGGCACGACGATTGATCGGCAGTGTGGTTCCTCGCAGCAAGCGGTGCACTTCGCTGCGCAAGGCGTCATGTCAGGCACGCAAAATCTCATTGTTGCCGGCGGTAGCCAGGCGATGAACGCAATCCCGATCTCGGCAGCGATGTACGCTGGCCAGCCATTTGGCTTTCAGGACCCATTCACAGGGGCAAAAGGCTGGGTCGAGCGCTATGGCAAAGGCCTGCTCAATCAGATCGATTCAGCAGAAAGGATTGCCGGAAAATGGAACATTTCCCGCGAAGAAATGGAGCGCTTCGCACTTGTCTCTCATCAGCGCGCCGTGGCAGCCACTATCAATGGCTGGTTCACGCGCGAGATCAGTGAGTTGAATGGTCTCGCACTGGATGAGACGATCCGAGCAACGACCACATTGGAAGGCTTGGCTGCGCTGAAACCTGTGCAGGAAGGCGGCCGCATTACCGCCGGCATCGCCAGTCAGAATTGTGACGGCGCAGCGGCGCTCCTGATCGCTTCTGAGCGGGGCGTGAAAGATCACAGCTTGAAACCTCGCGCTCGCGTCCATCACCTTTCCGTACGTGCGGATGACCCGGTATGGATGCTGACGGCCCCCATCGCCGCCACGCGCCATGCTTTGCAAAAAGCAGGAATGACCATCGCCGATATCGACTTGTTCGAATGCAACGAGGCTTTCGCCAGTATTCCGCTCGCCTGGATGCAAGAACTCGAGATCCCGCATGAGAAGGTCAATGTGCACGGTGGTGCCATCGCACTTGGCCACCCGCTGGGCGCAACAGGCGCGCGTCTCATGACCACTCTTCTGCACGCACTTGAACGCACCGGCGGTCGCTATGGCCTTCAGACAATGTGTGAAGGTGGCGGTCAGGCCAACGTAACGATTATT